>JBLHFL010000165.1:0-5022 GCA_047618105.1 Granulosicoccus sp. | reverse complement strand
GGTCGCAAGCAGCCCAGGTCGAACTCGCCGGGATTATAGAAGCTGAGAATCTCGCCGCGGTCGTCGATACCCTGGCGCAGATCATCGACGATTTTGCGTAGCTGGTCCACCTGGCCACCCCCTGGGGTGGCCCAGGCTCGACCCTGAACCCCATAGACCCGGCCCATATCGTCACGACCTTTGCGCGCCGGATTGTTCAACCACGCGCTGTTCTCGTTGGCGTTGGCATCCCAGGTTTTACTGCCCAAGGCACGAAAATCGGCGGCGTTATCGTAGCCGCGGATATAGCCGAGGAATTCGGCGATAGCTGAGCGATAATAGCTTTTGCGGGTGGTAATCAACGGCAGTTCATTGGCCGCGACATTGTATTCCAGATCGGCATTGATCACCGTCAGGCAGCGTTTGCCGGTGCGTTGGTTGTTGATCCAATGGCCCTCGTCGACGATCCGCCGGCAGAGCTCGAGATATTGTTTCATTTTTTCTTAGTCCGTGTTTTGCGCTTACTGGATTTTTGACCGGCGCTGGCTTTTCTATCCTCTGGCTGCACGACATCGAACACCGGATGGCGATAGGCGAACACCATCATCGCGCCACCGACCACAATCAATGGCACACTCAGCAACATACCCTGAGTAAGGTAGCCGCCCATCAGATAGCCAATATGTTGATCCGGCTGACGAAAAAACTCGGCCGCGGTGCGCAACACGCCATAACCGATCATAAACATCGCCGAGACCGCCATACGCGGCCGTGGCTGAGTACTCCACCACCAGACCAAGATCAACAGGAGGAAGCCTTCGCCCGCCATCTGATAGAGCTGTGACGGGTGTCGAGCGATGGCATCACCGGCCTGGGGGAAAATCATCGCCCATGGCACGTCGGTTGGCCGACCCCAGAGCTCGCCATTGAGGAAGTTACCAAAACGGCCAAACAGAATGCCGGGCGCAACCAGGGGCGCAACGAAATCGCCGACACTGAAGATCGCCTTACCCGTCTTACGAGCAAAGAGGATAACGGCGGCAGCAACCCCGAGAAATCCACCGTGGAAGCTCATGCCGCCCTGGTTGATTTTAAAGAGGTAGAGCGGATTCTCTATAAACAAATCGAAATGGTAAAAAAACACATAACCTACTCGACCGCCGATGATAATGCCGACCACTATATAGAAGAGTAAATCCTTGACCTCATCGGTGCTGAAGTTGCGCCACGCGTCGCGCCCTGCACGCCAAATGCCCAGGTACTGGCCGGCCAGAAAACCGAGCAAATACATGATGCCATACCAGTGAACAGACAGGGGCCCCAGGCTAAAGGCGACCGGGTCAAATTGGGGGTGCACCATGTACATGGCAATCCTTAAAGGAATTTTACGCCAGTGTAGCAAAAGCCGGCTCCACTGTAAGCCTGGTTTTGGCCTTTACAGCCCGAACCTAGGGCCGTTCGATACCTTTTGGAGCAGGGCTGGGCAGCGCCAGACCGGACAATGCTCGATCACCGCCAGCGCCCGGCATCGGCACTGTTTCGAATCAACTGTTTGGATGCGGCGAAACGCGAGTGAGCCCAGGCCCTAGTTCGGCGTTGGCACTGGAATGGGCACTGGGCCGGCGAGGCTTTCAGACTGATAGGTGGCGACCAGGGCCAACTTACGCGCACGCGGCAGCCTCCTAAGTTGGTATTCACGCTGCCCAGCCGTTGATCTGGTCGCACTGGCTTCCGCGTATACTAGCTGGACCGGCTTGCGCGCCGCGGTATAGCGCGCACCACCCGGTCGGAAGCCATTATGCTCAGCGACGCGGCGAGTCAGATCGGTGGTTATCCCGGTGTACAGGGTGCCATCGGCGCAGGACAGCAAATAGACCCACCAGTGCTTTATTGTTGTCATCTGATTCATTTTTCTTGCACATTGTTCGGGCACACTCTATCAATATCCGACAACTAAAATCAAAGTAGACGTCTCATGCTGAAGAAAATTATTATCCCGATGGTTATCTTGGCCATCGCGCTGGGTGCGTATCGACTGATGAACGCACCCGCTGACAAACCCTATGGCCCTCGCGCTGCAGCCCCTGTGAGCGCGCCAAGCCCGGCGGCTACTGAGGCTACTGAGGCTACTGAGGCGAAAGGTGGGCCGGATGCTGACGCCAGCACAACCGACGCCGACGCCGAAACGCCGAAGGCCGCGCAAGAAAAAGCGCCAGCCCGATCCGGCCGCCGTGGCTTTGGCGGCTCCGGTCAACTCGGCAAGCAGGGCGCAACCTCGGTTGAAATCATCCCCGCCGTGGCCGACAAGACGTTTGCCCAGCTCGACCTGTTTGGCGTGATCCAAGCCCAGCACCACACCAGCCTAAGTGCCACCAGCAATGCCCGCGTCTTGGCCCTGAATATCCGCGAAGGTCAGACTGTCGAGCTGGGTCAAAGTCTGCTCAGCCTATCGGCCGACTCGGCACAAGAAGCCCTAGCACAGCGCCGCTCCGCACAGCAGGAGCTGGCCGCGAGAATGCGCAATGAAACCCTCAAACACGATAATGACCAGGCCACCCTGGATATTGATCGCGAACTGTTGCGCATTGCCAAAAACAGCGTCGACCGCTTCACCAGCCTCAATTCCAAACAACTCACCTCCGGCAGTGACTATGAGGCCGCCTTGCGGGCTTACCAGACACAGCTGATGTCGGTGCAAAATCGGCAGCTCACGCTGGCGCAATATACCGACCAGATGGCGCAGATGCGCGCACAGCACGATGCGCTCGCCAGTCAAATTCGCCTCGCCGAGCAGGTGGTTGCCGATCTTGAAGTCACCGCCCCGTTCGCCAGCCTGGTCGCTAAGGTATCGGTCGCCCAGGGTCAGGAACTGCGCAGCGGCGATGTTCTAGTGGAACTCTATGACCCAGACAGCTTAGCGCTGTTTGTGCGCGTACCGCTGCGTTACCGTTTGGATCAGCTCGACCCCGCACAGATCAGTGCCGTTGATAGCCAGGGTTTTACCTGGCAAGTTGAGGGCTTACGGCCGATCAACGAATCCGGAGCCCAACGGCTCACCCTAGTACCGAGCGATGTAAATTCGGTTTCGTTCTTGCCGGGCAGCCACGTCGCCCTGACCGTCAGTTACCCCATTGCCGAGCCCGCCGTCGAGGTCCCGGTCACGGCGGTCTACGATCAACAGCGGGTCTATCTGTTTGCACGCGGCGTGATAACTGCCGCCGATATCGCGATATTGGGCCGCACCGAACAGGGCTATCTGGTGCGCAGCCCAGACTTTACTGACGGGGCGTCCGTGGTGACCACTCGACTGAAGACGCCGGTTAGTGGCATGGCCGTGGCCATTGTCGGCCGCACTGGCGGAGCGCGACCGTGATGGGCTGGATAGAAACCTTTGCCAAACACCGCATCGCCGCCAATGGTGCGATGATTCTGATTATCGCCTCGGGCATTTGGGGCCTGAATCAGGTCAACAATCAGTTTTTTCCCGATTTCGGCTTCGATCGCGTCAGTGTCTCAGCGACCTGGGGCGGTGTCAGTGCCGAAGATATGTATCGGACCGTCGCCATCCCCTTGCAACAGGCGTTGGTAGGCCTACCCGAGATCGATTCGATCTCGACCAGCGCCAACTCTGGCCGCGTCGGGCTTTGGATTAGCTTGTCCGACCGGGCCGAGAGCCTCAGTTCGGCGCGCGATATCATTGAAACGGCGGTAAACGCCGTCGAATTACCCGAACCGGTCGACGACTTGCGCATCAGCAGCCCACAACGGCGGGAAAATGTCGCCGACCTGCTGATCTATGGCGAGGTGCCGGCTGACGAATTGGCCGATCTGGCCTACAAGATGGAAAGCCAGCTGTTGCAGGCCGGCTTCGCGCAAATCAATTTACAGGGCATCCCGCGTCAACAGGTGCAGATCGAGGTAAGCACCGAACGGCTGCTCGATACCGGCCTGACCTTGGCTCAGATCGCCAGCGCCATTGGCGCCGAATATACCGCGCAACCGGCCGGCACCTCGACCGGTGATGCCCTGACCCTGCAGCTGCTGTCGCAAACGCCGAACATCGATTTTGCCAGCCTATACGATCTAATCGTCACCACGCTGGACGATGGCAGCGCACTGCGGCTAGGTGATATCGCGCAGATCGAACGGGTCGTCAATCGCAATTCCAACGCGCTCTATTTTGAGGGCACGCCGGCCATTCGCCTGTCGCTGATGCGCACGCCGGGTGAAGATACACTCGACAACGCCGAGACCATGCAGACTTGGCTGACCACCTTCACACCGACCCTGCCGGCCAGCGTACAGATCCATGTCTACAATGAAACTTGGCAAATCGTTGCGGCGCAATTGCGCCTATTGCTCAAGAACGGCGCTCTCGGTATGGGCCTGGTACTGGTGATGTTGTTTTTCTTCCTTAACAGCCGCCTGGCCTTTTGGGTCGCTATGGGCATCCCGATCAGCTTTTTTGCCACCTTCCTGTTTATGGCCCAGGCCGGCGTCAGCATGAATACCATCAGCCTGTTTGGCTTTATGATTGCGCTCGGCATTATTGTCGACGATGCCATCGTGGTCGGTGAGCAGGCCCGCGCCTATCAACAGCAAGGCATGTCGGCCAGTGCCGCCTCATTACAGGCGGCGAAAAAGATGTGGCCGCCGGTGCTCGCCTCAAGTCTAACCACCATGGCGGCCTTCTTGCCGCTGATGTTGATCAGTGGGCCGATCGGGCAACTGGCGCGCGACATCCCGATTATCGTCTCCGTGGCCATCGTTGCCTCGCTGGTCGAATGCTTTCTGATCCTGCCCGGCCATCTGTCGCACAGCCACCATAAGAAAGACCGCCCAATGCGCCAAAAACTTGACGCCGGCTTCAATCGAGTGCGCGATAATTGGTTTCGACCGATTGTTCGCTGGAGCCTAACGCATCGCCCGATCTTGATGGCCCTTATTCTCGCCAACCTGATCTTGGCGATTGGCATGGTCAGTAGCAAAATGGTGCCGTTCCAGTTTCAACCGTCGGTGGAATCACCGTCCTTATCGGTCAGC
>JBLHFL010000164.1:0-5057 GCA_047618105.1 Granulosicoccus sp. | reverse complement strand
GGGTTTCGAGCCATTGCCGCAGCGCTAAAGACCCACCTCAGCCTAACCACAGGGACATTGAGGGTGGGCACTGTACATCCTCATTCGATGCACACCTATCTGCTCCATCTGTATCTAGATAGTGCCGGCATCGATACTGCTCGGGTAACCATTAAGGTGATTCCGCCGGTCAATATGGTTAAGGCTATGCTGGAGGGCGAGGTAGATCTCTATTGTGTGGGTGAACCCTGGAATACGGCTGCCCAAATCGCCCAGGCCGGGCAGATCATCTGCTATGGCAGCGAGCTTTGGGCGCATGCGCCGGAGAAGGTGCTGGGCGTAAATCAGGGCTTCGCTAACACCCGCCCTGAGGTGCATGAGAAGCTGTTGGCGGCCATCGTTCGGGCCTGTCAGTGGTTGGAATGTGCCGATCATATTGCCCAGTCCGCCCTCTGGATGGCCAGACCCACTTACCTCAATTGCTCTTCGGATTTGCTTATCCAGGCGATGCTGAGTCAATGGCACACCCAAAGCAGCCCGCATCAACGTAAGGTGTTTTTCAGCGATCAAGCCAATGCCCCCTGGCCGGCTCATGCTCGCTGGATGCTAGACGCGATGCAGGCGTACAACCAAATCGATACCGCCAAGCTGATCACCTCACTAGAGGGCTTGTATGATTGGGATACCTACCAGCGGGTGATGACCCGATTAGACTTGCCGACACCGGAGCGAGAGCGCTTTCCAGGCCTGCTACCCGCCATCCAGCGAGCAACTGTTGGCTGATGCAATGGCTCTAGCCACTGTCGTCTGATGCAATGGCTCTAGCCATTACTGAGCCAAAGCGACCCATAGGGGGGCAATGACAGCGTGGCTTGATGGTCGCGAATGGCCTGCCCGGTCAGCAGATCGATCCAGGTGACGCTGTCGATCAGGTTGATATCGATTAGGGATAACTCGACGGTCTGGTCGCTAACATTGTTGAGGCAGAAAATACTCTGTCGGCGATCGATGCTTTGGCGCCAAATACCAAAGATCTGCGGCCCCAGTTGCAAGGTAAACTGAGTGGCATTGGGGTGAAAGGCCCGCTGGCGCCGGCGGATCGCTAAGATGGCAATCAAGCGGTTATACACCTGTGCGTGAGTCGACTGCGCATCGCCCAACTGCGCCTCCAATTCGCCGAGATCCCAGCGATGACGATTGATATGCCGATTATGCTGGGTGTTTTCGAAGCGGGCATAGTCGTTACGGGTGGCCAACATACTGTGAATATAGATGCCCGGTATACCTTCCAACGCCAGCATAATCACATGGGCCGCGATAAAGCGCTCCACGCCCCACTTATCAGGCCCCGCATGAGTGCCCTGCAAGGCATCGAACAGCGCTATGTTGATCTCATAAGGCCGAGTTGAGCCATCATCCAGGGTGCGCATCGACACTCGGCCACCAAAACCCATCATGGTATTAATCAACCCGTTCAACTCCTTCTCGCTCAACAATCCTTCTACGGGTCGGAGGCCAATGCCATCGTGCGAGGCAATGAAATTGAAGTATGCCGTGCCATCTTGACACGGCGGCATGGTCATCAGCCAACGTTTAAGGTGGGTCGCATCACCGCTGATCAGGGTGTTTACCAATAGCGGCGGCAGGGAAAAATTATAGATACAGTGGGCTTCATTGGCATTGCCAAAGTAGGTTAGATTTTCCTGGTTGGGGATATTGGTTTCGGTGATGATCACGGCATCGCTACAGGCATGCTCGATCAGCGTGCGCAATAAGCGAATAATCTCATGCGTTTGGCGCAAATTAATACAGGAGGTACCGGTCTCTTTCCATAAAAACGCGACCGCATCGAGGCGGAAAATTCGTACGCCCTGATCAAGATAGAGCCGCACGATCTTAACGAATTCCATCAGCACGTCGGGATTGGTAAAGTCCAGATCGACCTGATCGGGACTGAAAGTGCACCAGACGTGCTGCACGCCATGGGCCGTCTCCGTTTCCCGCAACAGCGGGGTTGTTCGGGGACGGACCACCTTGCTCAGATCGGTACTGGGCAGTTCGGTTCTAAAGTAGTCACGCCCGGGTGGCTCGCCCTTAATGAATTGATCAAACCAGACACTGCGACTGGAGCAATGGTTGATAACCAGGTCGGACATGAGCCTAAAATCAGCCGACAACCGTCGAATATCCTGCCAATCGCCTAGGGCCTCATTCACCACCGAGTAGTTAATAACGGAAAAACCATCGTCCGAGCTGTAGGGATAAAAGGGTAAAATATGGATCGCGTTGAAGGCCGCCTTTAATGGCCCACTGACAAAGGAGTGCAGGGTTTTTAGCGGCGCCTCGGTGACGCTGTAGCCGTCCTTGCGTTCGATGCTATCACCATAGGTAATTAGCACAGCATCGCTTTCATCCCAATGATTGGTGAAGGGTTTTGGCTCCTGCGTTACATCGTCCAGATTCATCCAGTCGATCAACTCATCTGCCAACTGATCCGTTGACCGATTTAGGCTGATGCCCGAATAGATCACATCGAGTTGATGTTTAAGATTCGCGGTCAATTTTTGCACTAGATCACTCATCGGTGAAGTCCCTCTATTGGTCTGCCAAAAATTCAGCTCGGTCTGCTTCCACCGCAGCGATCAAGCGATCATAAACATCGGGCATAGCGCTCACCACTCGGTTCCAACTGGGAATAAAGGGCCGCTCCATCGGCACATCGAGAAATTGTTGGCCCGCCGTGATGATGTTTTGGGCAAACATTTCAACGGCTTTTTCCTCCTGGTGTATATCCAGCTTTAAGCCGTTCATGATCGCGTCGTTGTTATAGGTCTCGACAAAATCGAGTGCAATTCGATAGTAGGTAGCCTTCACCGAACGAAAGGTTTCCGGGCTGAAGACAGTGCCATTGGTGGCCAATTTTCGAAACAGTGCCTTGGCGATGTCGATGGACATTTTCGACAAACCATTGTCTTCATCGGTCAGGCTGAGGTCCTGATGCTTATGGTCGTAAATATCGGCGATATCGACCTGACAGAGGCGATTATTGGAGTAGTTGCGATACATTTCCGATAACACGCCAATTTCCAAGCCCCAGTCGCTGGGGATCCGTATGTCGGTTAGTACATCTTTGCGGAAGGAAAATTCACCTGCCAAGGGGTAACGAAAGCTATCCATAAAATCGAGGTATTCGATCGGACCCAAGACCCGCTTCAGGGCGCGTAACAGGGGCGTAACCAACAGCCGGGATACGCGACCATTAATTTTTCCCGCGGCCACACGCGCATAATAGCCCTTACAAAACTCATAGTTGAATTGGGGATGCGCAACCGGATAGAGCAGCCGAGCCAAGAGGCTGCGGTCATAGGTCAGAATGTCGCAATCGTGCAATCCAATGGACTCCGATTTTCCGGTTGCCAGCATATAGCCCATGCAATACCAAACGTTGCGGCCCTTACCCATCTCTCTGGGTGCGACAGACAGGGCTTGCAACTCCTTATCCAATGCCATCAGGCGCGGCCCGTCATGCCACAAGACGCGATGGTGCTGGGGCAGCTGGGCGAAAAACTGTTCAGTATGGAAGTATTCATCACGATCAGCTCGATCCAAACCGATCACAATCTCAGTGAGGTAGGGCACCTCCTTCAAATGCTTAAGGATATTAGGTAACGCCTCGCCTTCCAGTTCAGAAAATAATGACGGTAGGATCAACCCCATGGGACGAAAATGGGAAAAATGCAGCAGATCGTATTCCAGATCTTCGATAGCCCGGTCGGCCAGATTATGCAGAGTCGTGACGATACCATTTTGATGAAAATCACCCATAGGGAGCCTCTTAGTTCAGGTTAGATTTAGAGTGTCTATCTTTCTGGTTGCAGCAAATACCAGATCGCTTCATTCCAACCGGCCGGACCCGTTTGGGCGGTTCGATAAACCGACTCACGCGCCAATTGGGGGAACTCGTGACTGGCTGAGCGCACTTGTACCGCGTGATCGGCTATTTCCAACATGGCACTGTCGTTGGCCCCATCGCCCAATGCAATGCTCTGCAAGGCTGTCACCGAATCTCGCTGTTGCATAAATGCGTGCAGCCAGAGAACGGCTCGACCCTTGCTGGTGTCCTTGAGGAAATGGACAAAGCGACCCCCGCGCACCACGCTAATGGCCATGGCCAGGCAGTGTTCGGTCATCTCACTCAGCTGCGCTTGGTTGCCTAGCCAGAGGCAGGGGTCACTGTATTCACGCTGTTGGGCCAATTCTGCCGAGGGTTGGTCCAGGCCGGTAAGCCGCATCAAGTGCTCAACACTGAGCTGACTCATGGGCAGCAAACAGTCGGGAAATCGCCGATCGATATCTACCAGAATGGATTGCCAAAATGACAGCGGAGGCGCCAAGATTTTCACGCAATAGTCGCCAAGTCTAAGCAGGGGTGCTTGCTCATCGGCCGACAGATCGACCAGGGGTAAAAATACCGCGGCACCGTTTTCCACAATAAAGGCCGAATGCAGACCCAGAGCCGTGCGTATGGGTACGATTTCAGCTCGGGTTTTGCTCGACACCGGTATCACCGGTATGTGACGTTGTGCCAGCAATTTCAGAGCCGGCATTGCCGCGTCGAAGCTATAGCTGTCATGATCTAGCAGAGTGCCGTCTAGATCGCTGAAGACCAAATAACTCATAAGTCCAGGCCCCGGCCAAGATCGAACGTTAACAGACCACGCTGGTCGTTGAGCTCTATTAGATCATGAGCCTGGCCCGGCAAATCACGCAAACAGGACTCGGTAATTCGCTGATAATATTCGATGAAATTTTCGACTTGGGCCCGACTCATCAAAGCGGCTGCGGATCCGCCGTCGCGTTCCAGTTGCTCGGCCAGGCGTTCTTCCTGCTCGATGCGCCATTGCTTCACGCTGTGAAAACCGGGTGCTTTGAGCATCACCAAACGATCCATTAGGGCGAATACCTGTTGGTACTGATCGCTCAGTTGACGGTTAACATAAAGGCGCCAGGCCATGTTGGCATCCGCCGTCGCCTCCAATTGATTCACCGGCCGAGTCAGCTCTGTCCGCGTCTGGGCT
>JBLHFL010000163.1:0-5281 GCA_047618105.1 Granulosicoccus sp. | reverse complement strand
TATTGTTTCTTCTATTTCCTGCACACCTAAACCCTTTGTATCTAGGCAACCGCGCGTTTGCCCTTAGGTTCCACCCTGTCCACCTTAGCGTCGCCGATATCGGCCACCTTGCGTTGCTTCTCATACAGGAAGCGTAACACTTCCGAACGGTAGCGGTTATAGATCGGATCATCGGCCAGCGCCAGTCGGTTCCGAGGCCTCTCCAGCTCGATGGTGAGAACTTCGCCGACGGTAGCGGCCGGCCCGTTGGTCATCATCACGATGCGATCGGATAGCAGCACGGCCTCGTCAACATCGTGGGTGATCATAATCACCGTATTGCCCAGTTGCGCTTGGATCTCCATCAAGGAATCTTGTAGATGGGCTCGAGTCAGAGCGTCCAAGGCGCCAAAGGGCTCATCCATCAACAGTACCTGCGGTTGCATCGACAGGGCGCGGGCGATGCCGACCCGTTGCTTCATGCCGCCAGACAGTTCGCTGGGACGCTTGTGTATGGCATGGCTCATGTGCACCAAGGCCAGATTGTGTTCAATCCATGCCTTCTTCTCAAGCTTGGACATGGTGCGGGTAAAGACCTGATTGACTGCCAGTTCGACATTTTCATAGGCCGTTAGCCAGGGCAGTAGGCTGTGATTTTGGAACACCACGGCCCGCTCCGGACCTGGCTCATTGACCTCTCGGCCGTCGAGTAGGGCGCCGCCCTCACTGGCCTGATAGAGCCCGGCGACTATATTGAGCACGGTCGACTTGCCGCAGCCAGAATGGCCGATCAGGGAAATAAATTCGCCCTGGTTGATTTTTAAATTCACATTTTCCAGGGCGCGAAAGCTGCCCGTCGGCGTGGCAAACTCAATACCGACGGCCGATAATTCCAAATGGGGTCTAGACATAACGACATTCCTCTGTGCGTGCGCAGCTGCGAGCGACGCTTGATCTAAAAAACTGAAATCCTGTTTGCGTCTTACTCGGTCACAAAAACTCGTTCACAAGACAGAAGATTAAAACAGGTTACCCGGTTAGCGCACCTGGGTGTTCTTATCCCAATTCACCCGCTGCTGAATCAACAGCATGATCCGATCGAGGCAATAGCCGACGAAGCCGATGGTGAGCACGGCGACAATAATGCGCGCCAAGGAGTTTGAGCTGCCATTCTGAAATTCATCCCAGACAAACTTACCCAAACCTGGGTTTTGCGCCAGCATCTCGGCAGCTATCAAGACCATCCAGGCCGTGCCCATCGACAGCCGCAAGCCGGTAAACATCATCGGAATCGAGGCCGGTAGGACGATCTTACGAATATGTGTCAGGGTAGACAGGCGCAGGACCTTGCTGACATTCATCAGGTCCTGATCGATATTGGCCACGCCGACCGTGGTATTGAGCAAGGTTGGCCAGAGCGAACACAGGCTGACGGTAATTAATGAGGTAATAAAGGATTTTTGAAAATAGGGGTCGTCCGAGACATAGACGGCGCTGACCACCATGGTCACCAAGGGTAACCAGGCTAAGGGAGAAACCGGTTTTAAAATCTGTACGATCGGATTCAAGGTTTGGTTAAGCCGTTCCGACAGGCCCATAAAGATACCCAACGGAATGGCGATCGCGCTGGCCAGCAAAAAGCCGGCAATCACCGTAATCAAGCTGGTGCCAATTTGATCGACGAAGGTGGGTTTGCCGGTATAGGGCCGAATTTTTGCGTCGTAGTTCGGATCGGTGGCCAAACGGTCGGCATTGCGTTCAGCTTGGCGTTGGTAAAAGCCGACTTCCTTGGCGCGTTCCTGTTGGTGTTCTGCTAGCAGGGTCTGAGCCTGGTCGAGCACCTGACCCGGGCCCGGAAAGCCACCCAAGGAGGTATCGATACGCGGTGCCGCAGCACTCCAGAGTAACAGAAACAGGCTAATCCCCAATGCTGGGAGGATCAGGGCTAATGCTGAGGATAGGTTCAGACTGGGCAGGGGTATTTTAGACCGACTGACAGGTGTGGACTTGGCTTGACTGGTCATGCTTATCGACCTCATGGAAGAGTAACACTGCCCGGCCGAGGGCCGGGCAATTAACAGTAGAGCTTGGTTGGGCAACGCGCGAGCACCGACCCTCAGAGCTCAGCCCTATAAAATCTCGTCTTTAAGGCCAATACTGAATTTGTTGAGATAGTCATTGGGCAGTAGACCGTTATAGCTGATGCCATCGATAAAGCCGTCTTGAACGGGTTTGAAACCAGTCTCCGTCGCAAAGGCAGGGAACTCATCGGCAGCGATTACGCCTTCATCAATCAAGGCCTGAGCGGCTAGGCGATACAGGTCTGGGCGGTAAACCTGGGCGGCAATCTCTTTATACCAGTCATCGCTTTTGGGTTCGGAAATCTGTCCCCAGCGGCGCATTTGGGTCAAATACCAGATCGCGTCGGAATAGTAGGGGTAGGTGGCGTTGTAACGGAAGAACACATTGAAGTCCGGTACGTCACGTTTGTCGCCTTTCTCGTATTCGAATGTTCCGGTCATGGAGTTGGCAATGACGTCATAGTCGGCGCCGACATAGTCGGGCTTGGCGAGTATGCGCACGGCTTCTGGACGATTCGCATTGTTATTGGCATCGAGCCATTCGGCGGCCCGTATCAGGGCCTTAACCAGGCGAGTGGTGGTGTTGGGATTCTCTTCGGCAAAGGCCTTGGTAATGCCGAAAACCTTCTCGGGGTTGTTTTTCCAGATCTCATAATCGGTGATCACCGGAACCCCGATGCCTTTGAACACGGCCTGTTGGTTCCAGGGCTCGCCCACGCAGTAACCGTCGATCGTGCCGGCCTCCATGGTCGCGGGCATTTGCGGCGGCGGGGTGACGCTGAGTAACACCTCGGCCTTGATTTGTCCGCTGGTGTCGCCCTTGTGGGGGGCATAGTAGCCCGGATGAATGCCGCCGGAGGCCAACCAATATCTCAGTTCATAGTTGTGGGTCGAGACCGGAAAGACCATGCCCATCTTGAAGGCCTTACCCTCGTCAGCATAGGACGCGATGATCGGCTTAAGCGTATCGGCCTTGATCGGGTGAACCGGCTTGCCGTCCTGGTGGGGTATGTTTTTCTTCATCTGCGCCCAAACGCTGTTGGAAACAGTGATGCCATTACCATTAAGATCCATCGAGAAGGGCGTAATGATGTCGGCCTTGGTGCCATAGCCAATAGTGGCGGCTAATGGTTGGCCGGCCAACATGTGCGCGCCATCCAGTTCACCGGTGATCACTCGATCGAGCAGAACTTTCCAGTTGGCCTGCGCCTCGAGGGTAACGTACAGGCCTTCATCCTCAAAAAAACCCTTTTCATAGGCAACCGCCAACGGTGCCATATCGGTCAATTTAATAAAGCCAAACTTGAGCTCTTCTTGTTCCGGCCACCCGACATCGGCACTGGCCATGGCTGGCCAGTGGCTGGCGATCACGAGCCCCAAGATGGTACCGAGTGACTTGGCTTGCTTGCTGAATACTAAGGACATGTCCGTCTCCATTGCTTTTGTTGGCGCAAAAAAAAACGCATACCCGGTGAGGGTATGCGCCATTGCAAATAGTCTGCAAAAATAGGTACTGCGGTATTACGTATCGGGTTCAGTTGGACCCTCATTGGTCGTTTGGTCCCCTGGACCCTAGAATATTTTGGTTCTGCATTGTCTGACTGTATCTTCTCTAAGCGATTGTTGTGCCAACTGTATAAAAAGCCCTATTTTTGGGGCTGTAGGTTAGGTCTTTGATTTTAATGCAACTCGAGGGAAAGGGTCAGTGCACTGCAACGGGGCGGAAAAGGTCGGCCCGGGTGGCAGTGGGCCTTAAAATGAATCACATCTCAGGGCCGGGCAGGCTAACGGAACGCAAGGGGCCAGTGCTGTGCCGTGCGCCACAGGAAGCAGATTCCAACTCTCG
This sequence comes from Granulosicoccus sp., assembly GCA_047618105.1. GTDB lineage: Bacteria > Pseudomonadota > Gammaproteobacteria > Pseudomonadales > Natronospirillaceae > Reinekea. The sequence goes on along the minus strand of JBLHFL010000163.1, from coordinate 1,375 downwards.
ATCTGGACTTAGCGAGGGGTCGATAGTGCCCTGGCCATAAGATCAAGTTCCGGCTGGTTCTGTTGCAGCTGGGTCATCAGGGCGTCTATTGAATCCGCTTTGATATGCAGGCGTTGATAAACGCTGGCGTCAAACAAATGATGGCGCGGCGGCAGTAAACCGTACTCTTGTAACAGGTGCTGAGCCAGGTAGATCAGTTGCGCCTGGTCGCAGTGGGCACCCAAGTAGTGCGGGTCGGCTTGGTAACGGATACCCAGGGTGACTTCGCTGGGCATATTCCAACTGCCCATCAGACCGGAGGCCATCTGTTCGCGCGTGATCCCCAAGATATGTTTTTCAATATGCTGATGTTCAAGGTGACGATTGAGCGCAATCATCAGGTGAGTTGCCTCAAAATGGGGTTTGAATGCGTGGGCCATAAGCAGATAACCAAAGTTGTGCAACAGGCCAGCCAAATAACAGAGGCCAAAACCCGGGCGAAATTCGCGCGGTATGGCCCCGACTAAGGCGCCGACACAGGCGGCGACATAGATCGCCTGGTGCCAATAGGCGGTGGCACCCTGGTCTGGGTCGGTCGGTAAAGTCAGTGTTTTACCCAGTGACAGGCCCAAGGCCAGGTTCATCACCAGGTCAAAGCCGAGCACCCGGACGATGGCATCCTGGACCGACTTTATCGAGCCCGGCGCGGCATAATAGGAGGAACTGGCCCAGCTCACCACCTGCGCCGCCAAGCTTGGATCCCGTTCGACGATACGACTGAGCTTCTCAATATTGGAATAGGGATCGACGCGCAGGCGGATAATGGCCTGTGCCGTATCGGGCAAGGGCGGCACTTCGAGTGTCTCGGCCAAGCGTTGGCGAATGCGCAGCGCGGTAAACTGGGTCAGGGCAGAATGTATTAGCGTGGGATCGTCATCAAACAAGCCGAGCTGATAGTCGACCTGCCCGAGTGGCAAGGCTGTGGCGACGTCGGCAATCGCGGTGCTGTCTTTGCGCTTCATGGCGGCGCCGTTTTTTAACGCAATCCGGAATTGGGCATTGCCACTGTGGACAAAAATTTGCTCACACCGGTAGAGCCCTGAGTCGATCAGGGTATCGGCCTGAATCAGGTCGTCGAAGGCCGGTAAGGTGTCCACTTCTAGGCGCAGTTTGAGCGCGCGCACCTCATTGACCGACAGCGGGGTCAAGTCTCGCCCGGTAACGGCGCGCACCTTATCCAGCTCGACCACAGCATGGGATGAGGTGAAAACCTGAACGATGCCCTTGGCGTCGGACAGTAGGCACACTTCGACCTGCTCTGGGGAGGCCTGCGTCGGACCTAAAGCATGGGCAATGCTCTGTTGACTTAGGTGTTGACGCACGATAATGGGGATGT
>JBLHFL010000162.1:0-5293 GCA_047618105.1 Granulosicoccus sp. | reverse complement strand
ACTCAGCAGCACGCCGCTGGTATTGTCTGTGTTGAACGATATCGTCGCCGGGACCATCGCCAGCTATAACTTTTATGTCTCCGAATATGGACTTTTTCTGTTTCTCTTTGTACAGACGCAAATTCAGTCGGCCCGGTTTGTCGACGCGCTGAAAACGTCTGAACATTTGAGCGGGCATCTCAACGCAGAGGTCGCCCTAAAAACGCACCAGCTGCGGCTACACAATGATCGTTTAACCAAACAGGCCGAGGACCTGTCGCAGCAACACAATGAAATTAAATTGAGCGCCGAGACCGATCACCTGACCGGCCTGCTCAATCGGCAAACGCTCGACACCTTATCGGAGCTGCAATTTCAGTTGGCCGTCGGGTATCGCCAACCCTTGGCGTTGGTGATCATGGACCTCGATCATTTCAAAGCCATCAACGATACTCATGGCCATTTGGTGGGTGATGAGTGTCTGATCTTCGTGGCATCCTTTCTGCGCAGCTACAAATTGCGCAAGCGCGATGTCGTCGCCCGTTTCGGCGGCGAAGAGCTGCTGATCCTATTGGCCGACACGCACTTAGATGTGGCGCTCAAAATCACCCAAGAGCTGTGTCACAACCTGGCCAAAACACCGGTCACCGGCGACCATCCCGACATCACCCTAACTGCCAGCTTTGGCATCGCCGAGCGGATCAGCAGTCGGGCACACAGCGTGCACCAACTGATTGGCTTTGCCGACCAGGCCCTCTATCAGGCCAAGCGGCACGGTCGAAACCGGGTGGAGGCCTATAACCCGAGCGAGCCCGAGGCAGAGGTCTAAGCGGCTCGAACACACCACTCCGCCTACGCTAGACCCTGGCCTCAAACCACCCCCCAGACGCGGCGCATCGTTCGCTGTTCCGCCTATACTTTCATTCCATCAGCGCCGATTAAGTTGGCCAGATCTCGCCCCGAGACTCACTCTTAGGCCCTAAGGTACGTTATTGACTGTATTAAAAAACCTGACGCGCCTAGGCACCACCTTACTGCTCTGGGCCCTGATCGAGCCGGTGCTGGCCGCGCCCGTTCCGACACTTAACGCCGAGGCGGCGCTGCAAGATGGCGAGCTTAGCTTGGCCGGCAGCTGGGGCTTTAGTTGGGGGCGCTGGATACCGTTGGATCAGATTGGCTCCGCCGACCTCTCGGTGGATCGGGTTGAACTGCCCAACTATTTGGTCGATTTACCGATAGAGGGTCTGGCCGGGAGCGACGGCATCGTGCGCGGCCATGGCACCTACCTGCTGCGACTCACCCATCTGGACGCCGCCTTTGTCCGTCCGGCTCTATCGATGCGCTATGCTCGAGACGCTTGGCAAGCCTGGTGGGTCGACGACGCCGGCGCGGTGCAGCTGCTCGGTCAGTCCGGGCAGATTGCCCAAAACGCCGAGGACCAGGCGATGCGTCATAAGGCGTCCTTATTGATCCTGCCCAGCACCAGCCAGGGCGGCACCCTGGTGGTGTACCTGTCGGCGTACCATTCAAACCATTCCGGCCTCTATGGCGACTTTACTTTGCGCGAGTATGACAGTGCATTTCGGCTCATCCTCACCGACCTATTGGTGCGCACCTTTCTGATCGCGGTGGGCATCTATGCGACTATTCAAAACATGGTCTTTTTCCTGCGCCGACCCCAGGAAACCACGCTGCTGCTCTTGGCGCTTTTTTCCGGGGTTAGCCTCTCCAGAGCGGCTTTTTCATCCGGTTATGTCGACTATTTTATCGCCCAGCCCTACTGGTCTATTTTTTTCTATAAGGTTGAATACATCTTAATTTTTTGGCCGGCCATTGCCGGACTGCAACTATTGTTAGGATTTTTTCCGGTGCGCTCGGGGCGTCTGCTGATGGTGCTGACCTATGGTCTCTTTGCCCTAGCAATTCTGGCAACCGCTATCGCCCCGATGTCCACCGTCACCGCACATCTATGGGCCTATCAACTGGCGTTACTGTTCTTCACCCTGCTCTGTTTGCTGACTATTACTCGCGGCCTCATACTGCGCCTGCCCGATGCGCGCCATTTCCTGCTCAGTGCCACCCCCCTGATGATGGCCGTTATCAATGATGTAATCGCCGGCCAATTGGCCAGCTATAACCTCTATGTGACCGAATACGCGCTCTTTGTGTTCCTCTTTGTGCAAACCCAGATCCAATCGGCGCGCTTTGTCGACGCGTTAAAAACCTCCGAACACCTCAGTGCGCATCTGGGTGAGGAAGTGGCTCTAAAAACCCGTCAGCTGCGCTTGCACAACGAGCTGCTCACGGAAAAGGCCGAGGACCTGTCGCATCAGAACGATGAAATAAAGTTGATCGCCGAGACCGATCACCTGACCGGTCTGCTCAATCGGCAAACCCTGGATAAGTTATCGGAACTGCAATTTCAGCTGGCCATGGGCTATCGCCAACCCCTGGCGCTGGTGATAATGGATCTGGACCATTTTAAGGCTATCAACGACACCCATGGCCACCTGGTGGGTGACGAGTGTCTAATATTCGTCGCGTCCTTCTTACGAGGTTACAAGCTGCGCAAACGGGATATCATTGCCCGCTTCGGCGGTGAAGAGCTGGTCATCCTGTTGACCGATACCGATCTGGACATGGCGCTCAGCATTGCTCAAGATCTGTGCGTTAACCTGGCCAAAACACCGGTGCGCGGCGATCACCCGGATATTACCCTGACCGCCAGTTTCGGCATTGCCGAACTGATCAGCAGCCGGGCGAACAGCGTGCATCAGCTGATTGGCTTAGCCGACCAGGCCCTGTATCAGGCCAAGCAACAGGGGCGCAACCGAGTGGCCGTTTATACCCTGCCTGCTGCCGGCGCTGAACGGCGGTTAAAGACACCGGGCTCGGTTTAAAACTCACGCATCACACAGATGACATACCCTAGTGCCCGTATCGGGTCAACTTCAATTTGAGCCACATTATCTGCTCAAAAAATAATTTAGGCGCCAAACCGCATGGCGGTCGGGCTCCGCCAATGTCAACAATGCTGAAAAATAAAATTCCCTTCCAACACTACAGATAGTGTTTTAGAATCACTTCAAACACTACAACTAGTATTAAATCTCATCCTGTAGACTAAGAGGCCTGCCGCCATGACTGACAAAACAGAGCTGGAACGTGATAATTGCATCAAGATCGACCATCAATCCGCGTCGATCGACATTTGGGACTCCAAGTACCGCTTAAAAGACAGTCGCGGTAACCCAGTGGATAACAGCATGCACGACACCTTCTCTCGAGTGGCCGATGCCATATCTGCTGTTGAGAAGGGTAAGAAGAAGCAAGATGAGTGGCAGAGCAAGTTCCAGTGGGCGCTTGAAAACGGCGCCATCCCAGCCGGTCGTATTGTCTCCAATGCCGGCGCGCTGGCCCACAAACCGGCCACCTCAACCATCAACTGCACCGTGTCCGGTACCATCGAAGACTCGATGGACGGCATCCTGAAGAAGGTGCATGAAGCAGGCCTTACGCTGAAAGCCGGTTGCGGCATCGGTTATGAATTCTCCACCCTGCGCCCACGCGACGCCTTCGTCTCCGGCGCTGGCGCTTACACCTCCGGTCCACTGTCCTTTATGGATATCTATGACCGCATGTGCTTTACCGTGTCCTCGGCCGGTGGCCGACGCGGCGCCCAGATGGCGACCTTCGATGTCAGCCATCCGGATGTAATCGACTTTATCAAGGCCAAGCGGGAAGATGCTCGCCTGCGTCAGTTCAACCTGTCGCTGTTGATCACCACCGAATTTATGGAAGCCGTTAAGAACGATCAGGAATGGCCCCTGGTGTTCCCGGTTTCTGAAGCTGAAGCGCTGCGCGACGCTCTGGATGTCAACGACATCGCTCAGGTGATTTGGAAAGACTGGCACGTCAAGAATGTCTATATGCAGAACGCAGACGGCCAAATCGCCTTTAAAGTGTATCGGGTGATCAAGGCGCGCAATCTGTGGAATATCATCATGACCTCCACCTATGATTTCGCCGAGCCGGGCTTTATCCTGATCGACAAGGTCAATGAATATAATAACAACTGGTTTTGTGAAACCATCCGCGCCACCAACCCATGTGGCGAACAGCCTCTGCCACCCTATGGCAGCTGCCTGCTGGGCTCGGTCAACCTGACCCACTTTGTCGCTGATCCCTTCACCGACAAAGCCCGCTTCGACTGGGACAAGTATCGTAAAGTGGTGCAGATTTTCACCCGCATGCTCGATAACGTGGTGGAAATCAATGGCCTACCCTTGGAAGGCCAACGCCAGGAAATTGTCCGCAAGCGTCGCCATGGCATGGGCTACCTAGGCCTGGGCTCTACCATCACCATGTTGCAAATGAAGTATGGCGATGACAAATCGGTTGCCTTCACCGAAGAAGTGACCAAAAGCATGGCCATGGCCGGCTGGGAAACCGGTTTGGAACTGGCGCGCGAGAAAGGCCCGGCGCCGGTTATGAGCGAAGAATTCGAAGTCACTGGAGAGATGGTGCGCGCGCGCCCAGAATTACTCAGCGATGGCTATCAGGTGGGTGACAAGCTACCCGGTCGTATTCTGCACGCTAAATACAGTCGCTATATGCAAAAGCTGGCGGCCGAAGCGCCCGAACTGGTTAATGAACTGGCCCAAACCGGAGCCCGCTTCACGCACCATTCGTCTATTGCCCCGACCGGCACCATCAGTCTGTCGATTGCCAATAACGCCAGTAACGGCATCGAGCCAAGCTTTGCGCACCACTATAGCCGTAATGTGATTCGTTCAGGCCGCAAGACCAAGGAAAAGATAGATGTTTTTTCCTTTGAACTCTTGGCTTACCGCCAACTGGTCAATGCTAAGGCCATGCCTTACAGCGACGCGGCCGATGCGCAGTTGCCGGACTATTTCCGTTCCGCCGATGATATAGCGCCGAAAGAGCATGTGGACATTCAGGCCGCGGCACAAAAATGGATCGACTCGTCGATCTCCAAGACCGCCAACGTGCCCACCGACTACCCGTTCGATGACTTTAAAGATATTTATCTCTACGCCTATGAACAGGGCCTCAAGGGCTGCACCACCTTCCGCTTTAACCCGGAAGCGTTCCAGGGCGTACTGGTCAAAGAAGTCGATCTGGCCAACACCACCTATCGCTTCAAACTGGCCGACGGCTCCAACATGGAAGCCAAAGGCAATGAGATGATTGAATACGATGGCGAAACCCATTCAGCTGCCAACCTCTTTGATGCGCTCAAAGAAGGCTACTACGGGAAATTTTAAGGATGACTACGATGAAAAAGATT
>JBLHFL010000161.1:0-5312 GCA_047618105.1 Granulosicoccus sp. | reverse complement strand
AGGTCGATCTCAGGCTCTGAAAATGTGATCCCGAGTTCAGACGCATGCTTGGCTTCGCGAATTACCTCAGCAACATGCAGCAGTGCCTTGGAGGGGATACAGCCTTCATTTAGACACACGCCACCGATTGAGTCGCGTTTGTCGACTAAAACAACATTCAGCCCCAGGTCTGCCGCGCGAAAGGCCGCCGCATACCCGCCAGGACCACTGCCTATTACTAATAATTCTGTTTTCATCTCGCCTTACACCATCAGTCGTTGAGGTTCGGTCAAATATTTGCAAATTTGACGTGTGAACCGAGCCGCATCTGCTCCGTTAATAACCCTATGGTCGTAACTGAGATCCAGTGGTAAACGCAATTCCGGCAAAAACTCAGTGCCGTTCCAGACCGGCTCCGTGACCATGGGCGTAACACCCAGGATGGCAACTTCGGGCGGATTGACGATGGGGGTAAAATAAGTGCCACCGATGTTGCCCAAGCTGGTGATCGACATCGATGCGCCACCCATCTGCTCGGCTTTCAGGCGCTTGGATTTGGCTGCCAACGCTAGGACATTAATTTCCTCAGCGATGGCCACAATTCCCTTTTGGTCTGCATTGCGAATCACGGGTACAACTAAGCCATAGTCAGTGTCAACGGCGATGCCGATGTGCACATAATGCTTCTGGATGAGCGTTTGACCGTCTGCACTTAGTGAGGTATTGAACTTGGGCATCTCTTGCAATGCCTTAGCCAACGCCTTGACCAAAAATGCCAGCACCGACAATTTCACACCGCGCGCCTGCATTTCGCCTTTCAGGCCCTTACGGAATTGCTCCAGCAGATCCACAGAGGCTTTGTCGCCATGGGTCACACTGGGAATCAATTGGATCGATGCTTGCAGATTGCCAGCCGACACTAAGGCCATCTTGGTCATCGGGGCTTCGGTCACCGCACCATACTGGCTGTGATCGACCTGCCAATATTGCTGGCCGTCTGGGGTCGCCTTGACCGAATGACCTGCAAAGCTCCGCGCTCGTTCTGACGGAGACCCGTCCGGTATCATTTTAATCATTGCGCTCACCAAACCGTCGAAATGTATTGAGTTTCCATAAATTCCATCAAGCCTTCATGGCCGCCTTCGCGTCCCAGTCCAGACTGCTTAACACCACCAAAGGGTGCAGCGGGATCCGAAACCAAACCGCGATTTAAGCCAACCATACCAAACTCAAGCTGCTCGCTGATGTGCAGACCTCTTTTTAGATCCTCGGTGAACACATAGGCCACTAAACCGTATTCGGTATCATTGGCCTTGGCGATAATCGCCTGTTCATCGGTAAAGGTTTGAATCGCCGCAACCGGTCCAAAAATTTCATCATCAAGGCACAACGCATTGTCGGGCACATTACTCAGTACCGTGGGCGGATAAAAATAGCCCGGCCCGGTTGGTAACACCCCACCGACTTCAATTTTTGCGCCCTTTTCAACCGCGTCACGCACAAAGGCACTGACCTTGTCTCGCGTGGCGGCATTGACTAGCGGACCCACATCGATGCCCGCTTCCAAGCCGTTGCCGACGGTTAACTTGCCCATTGCTGCGGACAGTTTTTCGGTAAACTCAGTGGCTATCGATGCGTGCACGTAAAGTCGATTGGCCGCCGTACAGGCTTCACCCATATTGCGCATCTTGGCCAGCATGGCACCTTCAACCGCCACATCGATATCGGCGTCGTGCAGCACCAGTAGGGGCGCATTACCGCCTAGTTCCATAGCAGGGGTCAGCACCTGATTGGCAGCCAGCTTCAATAGGTTGCGACCAACACCCGTTGATCCGGTGAATGACACCACTCGAACCCGAGGATCATTCATAATAACTTCGGAGATTTCCGCGGGCTTCTGCGACGGCAGGATATTGACGACACCGGCCGGTACGCCGGCTTCTTCCAATAAAGCCGCCAAAGCCAACAATGACAGCGGAGTTTCACTCGCAGGCTTAACAATAACCGTGCAGCCGGCGGCGAGCGCCGGTGCTATTTTCCGCGTGCCCATTGCTGCTGGGTAATTCCACGGGGTTATTAGGTAAGCAATACCGGCTGGCTTCTGATGCACCAGGATCCGAGCACCACTGGCAGGGGCCATGGTGAGGTTGCCATCTGCTCGAACCGCTTCTTCGGAGAACCAACGGAAAAATTCGGCGGCGTAGGTCGCCTCGCCCATCGCATCGGTTTTCGCCTTGCCATTTTCCAGGGTGATGAGCTCAGCAAATTCCGGCAAACGGGCCGTCATCAGGTCAAAGGCTTTGCGCAAAATCACACTGCGTTGTCGCGGCGTCATACCGCGCCAGACGGGCGCGGCATTGGCCGCGGCGGTCAGAGCGTCCTGTGCATCGGCAACCTCGGCCGAGGCACATTGGCTTAACACCGACTCGTCAAACGGATTGATGACATCAAATACCGCGCCTGAGGCTGAATCTCGCCACGCCCCGTTTATATACAATTGGTTCTTAAAGTCTGTCACAACACTAATCCTATAATAATTGACGCAGAGGCTGGGAGAAACGCAGCACTAATTCTGACAGCAGCGCGACGGCTTGCTTGGCGTTTATTACCTCAGAATCGTAATTCAGGTCCACGGTCCATTCGGATGTGCCGAAGAATGCGATACTGATGCCAGCATGATTGTCATCTGAAAAACTGGCAATCGGTGAATCGGTGAAATCCCACAAACTCACTGTACTGTCGACTACAGAGGTTATTAACTCAATACCGGACAAGCCCGCGCGATCTGGATTCAGAATGCTGGTCTCGTCAGCGGCCAAGGTCACATAACAGTCAGAATCGGACTCAATGGCCTGGGTGAAGCGCAACGCGCCCGCGGTCATAACGGCTAATAATTCTGCTCGAGTGATGGTAAAGCCTTCTGCGCCGAGCCACTGCTCCATCGCAACCAATGCCTCGGGTGCAACTTTCACACTCACCTTCGAACGTGACTTCGCAGTCGCTTTCATAGGGACATAATTGACGACATCGTGCGCATGGAAGGGTTGCGCTATGCCAGAGGATGCGATATCCGCCAAGGCGATATTGCGTTCACTGGCCAAGGCTTTTGCCTTGGGTGACGCAAGTATCTTACCCGTGCTGGATTGCTTCATCGGCACGGGTGCTTTCGGTACATCCGCTACGGCGGCAATAGGAGCAGGCGCTGCTACGGGCTTTTCGACTGCCGGCACCGGCGCGGCACTCACGGCCGGGGCCGCACTCACCGAAGCGGTGCTTTCCTCAGGCGTGGCGGTCAGTTGCGCAATAACATCACCAACCGGTACCTCGGCGCCCTCTTCGTATTTAACGTGCGACAAATAACCCTCATGCCGAGTTTCGATATCTTGGACGGCCTTATCCGTTTCAACGGACAAGACTGCGTCGCCAGATGACACCCACTCGCCTGGCTGCTTGAGCCATTGCGCAATAATGCCCGTGTCTTGATTCATACCAAGCACCGGCATAATAATATCAAAAGACATTACAATACCCCTGTTACTAACTGTATTGCTTTGACCGTAACACCCTCAACAGTCGGAACGGTAAGGTCCTCTAGCGCTGGAGAGAATGGGATCGGAACATCCATGGCACCAATTCGCGTCAGGGGCGCATCCAGGTAATAGAAAGCCTGCTCATTCAGACGAGCCACAATTTCAGAGGTTACACCAAAGCTCTGATGACCTTGATCGACAACGATCGCCCTACCGGTTTTCTTAACCGAATTCACTAAGGTGGCGTCATCGAGTGGGGAAATGGTTCTAACACTAATCACTTCGGCACTGATCCCTTGACGCGCCAAGGCGACGGCCGCTGCTTGACACACCTGGACCATAGACGAGGTCGCTATCAGGCTAATATCCGTACCTTGAGACACGACGCTGGCTTGGCCTAATGGGATGATGTATTCCTCTTCAGGGACCTCACCTTTCATCTGGTAGGACAGCTTGTCTTCGAAGATAACCACCGGGTTGTTGTCGCGGATCGCAGCCTTCATCAGGCCTTTCACTTCGTACGGCGTAGACGGAATAGCCACTTTTAAGCCGGGTATATGCGCAACCAGGGCTTGTAAGCTTTGGCTATGCTGCGCGGCACTGCGGCGCGTTGCACCCATATTGGTCCGAACGACCAAGGGTACCGTGAGCGCACCACCAGACATGTAATGTTGTTTGGCTGCTTGGTTGGCCAACTGATCCATGATCAGATAGATAAAATCGCCGAACATCAAATCGACAATGGGCCGCATACCAGTCATGGCAGCCCCGACGGCCATGCCCATAAAGCCAGGCTCAGAGATGGGTGTATCTAAAACGCGTTGCGTACCAAATTCTTCAACCAGCCCTGAGGTGACTTTAAACGGGGTGCCGGCTTCAGCTACATCTTCACCCAAGATAAATACACGCTCGTCACGTCGCATTTCTTCGGCGATCGCTTCGTTCATTGCTTGCGACCAAGTAATAGTTCTCATGCTATATCTCCACCTTACTGTCTGCAAACACGTGCATATCAACTTCAGATTCGTCTGGGTAAGCAGCTGCCAGGGCGTATGCAACGGCGGCTTCCGCTTCTTGCTTGACGGCGCTATTGATCGTATCCAACTCACTCTGCTCTACCAACTTCTTCGATACGAGCAACGTACTTAAGATGCTAATCGGATCGCGATCGTCTTTCCAATGCTGCTCTTCTTCTTTGGTACGGTAGTAGGCACGGTTGATATCGCCAACATGGTGACCGTGATAACGGTAGGTGGACAATTCTATAAAGAATGGGCCTTCACCGTTGCGCGCACGCTCGACTAATTTTTCAGACAGTTCGTTAACCGCTACAAAATCTTGGCCATCGACCCGATGGGACTCAATACCAAAGGCCTCAGCTCTGGCCGTTATCGTGCCAGCCGCCATTTCATCGACATGGGTATATTCACCATACAAATTGTTTTCACAGGCATAGATAACCGGTAAGTTCCACAGTGCAGCCATGTTCATCACTTCATAGAGTACGCCTTGACCGAGCGCGCCATCACCAAAGAAACAAACCGTGACGTCATCTTTGCCAAGCATTTTTGAGGTTAAAGCGGCACCCGTTGCAATACCGGCACTGCCACCAACAATGGCATTCGCACCTAAGTTGCCCATGCTCTGATCGGCAATGTGCATAGAACCGCCCTTGCCTCGGCAGTAGCCTTCTTCCTTACCGAGCAGCTCACAGAACATGAGTTTTAAATCCGCTCCTTTGGCTACACAGTGGCCGTGACCTCGGTGGGTACTGGTGATGTAATCGGTCTTTTTCAACGCTTC
>JBLHFL010000160.1:0-5319 GCA_047618105.1 Granulosicoccus sp. | reverse complement strand
GGCAAATCGCTGGTCTTAACGGTCTCGCCCGCCAACAGATGCCGAGCCAAAAAGCGTCTCACCTGAGTGTCGTTGATTAAAAACGCCTGATCGAGCCATTGCTGCACTACCAGTTCACGATGCGCGTCGCGGTCGAACTCTTCATCACGATCTTCGGCGACATCGAGCTGGAAGATCCTTTTACTGCGGCGACTGTGCAAATACAGATGCACGGGGTCGACCAGGCCAACGCGCGGAACAGCCATCAGGTCGCCAGCCAAAACTAGCAGGCGATCCTGTTCTGCGCGTGGCTGGGCGACCAGCTGCTGGCACACTTTGGCCATATCGTTGTGTGACGAACTGGCCAAATAGCTCATCTGACGAATAATTATATCGGCTCGCTTGGTAAAGCCCTGCAACGCCTTGCGTAGGGCTGGGAGCATAATATCGCTGGCGGCCTGCAAACGTGATTCGATGCTGTCGAGCAGGGTCCACAAGACACTTTGCCCCTCGTGCACCATTTCCGGCAGCAGCTCGCGTAAACGACGCTCAACCTGCTGTTTGAAATCTCGATCCTGATGGCGGATCTGGACAATTTTTTGGGAAATATCATCGCGGTATTTTTCAACATTATCGGCCGAAAGGCGAATCGCCAAATCGGGCTGAAAGCGTTTTTCCATAAAGTCGAAAAAATCGATGGTCGCTTGGTGCGCCATAACCTGACTTTCCATCTGTTGCACCAAGGAGCGCTTACGCTCATCGAGCTCGGCAATCACATCGGTGAAATCGCTGATAATCCGCTCAGAATATTCCCAAGCATCGAGCAGATCGTAGGCTTCGCCGGTTTCCATAAAAGAATTTATGGCGTTGCGCACGTTGCGGGTATTGCGGTGTCGGGTGCGGATACTGGCGGTACCGCTGGCGACAAAGGGTTCGGTAAAGGTTCGACCGTAGCGGCTGAAGTTAAAGCTGCTCTGCAATGAGGCTTCGTCGACCTGCTTTTCGATCCAACCGTATTCAATCAACTGATTCAGGACCCAATTGGCCTGCTCCCTATTGGTTCGAAAGCGGGTATCCGGCTCATCATCGTCGGCCACCAGAATCGGCGCGCGCACCAGGGCTGCGCTAAAGGTGTCAATAACATCCTCGCGTGACAACGCATGGCCGTAATCGGCACTGGAACTGGTATATAGGCGACGATACAGTTCTCGCAAACACTCGATTACCTGTTCACGATACTTACTCGTCAATGGCCTAAAGAACTGGGCTCGGTATTGGTCAAAAAACATAAGGAAATCAGCCGGTTGGCGCGCCAAAAATAAGCACTCTAGCATACCGGAAATTCATCCGCTGCACAGCCATGGGGGCTGCACAGCGGGCAAATCAATAGTTGAACGCGCCCACGGAGCCGGGTAGGCTAGAAAAATGCCTTGAATAAGTTCTATTCCCAGGCCAACAGCGGAGAAGTAACCCATGAACGCCCTGACCCTACCCCCGACTGGCAGCCCTGCGCCAACCTTTAGCGCCCTGAACCAGCACGGCGAATCCGTCGCACTGCAAGATCTGCTCGGCAAACGAGTGGTGCTGTATTTTTACCCCAAGGCCATGACGCCCGGCTGCACGACCCAAGCCTGCGGCATTCGTGACGCCCAGGCCGAGTTTGCACAGCGCAATACCGTGGTGTTCGGCATCAGCCCAGATGCTCCGGCTCGCCTAGTGAAGTTTATCGCCAATCAGTCGCTTAATTTTGATCTGCTCAGCGATGAGGATCATCAAATTGCCGAACAATATGGCGTTTGGGCTCTGAAGAAATTTATGGGCAAGGAATATGTTGGCATCCACCGACTGACCTTTATCATCGATGAGACGGGCACGCTGGTGCACACCATGGCCAAGGTTCAGACCAAAAGCCACCATGACGATGTGCTGGCCGTGCTCGACGCCCTCTAACGCTATGGCCTGGCAGCAATCCAAGTAGCGTTTGCGTACGTACAGGCCTAGTAACCTTTATGAGTATTCAGCCTGTGCGCCAACCCCTATACCTGCTCGTTACTGCCCTCCTAGTCAGCACCCATGTACTGGCCTGGGATGATAACCGGATCGATACCTTATGGCGTACCAATGCCCCGGCCGAGTTGAGTCAAACACTCGACACGGATGGCTTCGGTCGCCTGTACGCGCACTATCGACTGGGACAACTGGCACTGGAACGAGGGGATAAGAAAGCAGCCAAGGCCTCGCTCTATCTAGTTTTAGATGAGCTCAAAGATAATTATCAGGATAATGATCAGGCCGCCCTATACGCCGCGACCTTAGGCTTGTCGATCGGTCTAAAGCCCTGGCAAGCGGTGTTTATCGCGGGTCGGGCCGAAGATGCTATGGCTGCCAGTGAAGCCATGGACGCAGATCATGCGCCCACCGCCATGGTGCGTGGCATCGGTCTGTTCAACACGCCCGCTCTGATGGGTGGAGATAAGGCGGCGGCCTTGGGCCATTTCAGCCGGGCCCTAGCACTCTATGATGGCAATGAGGCTTGGGGTTTAGAGGACGCTTGGCTATGGCAAATCAAGGCGTTAATGGCGCTCGACCGTCGGGCCGAGGCCGAAGTCAGTGCCCGCGCTCTGCTAGAGCGGTACCCTGATTTCATTTCGGCTACCGAGGTTTTGAACTAGCCATTGGTCTGAACCGCTTGTATCGGCCTAGGATAACCCCTTACTATCGCCTTTTCGACAGGGCAAGGCAATAACATAGATGGCGCATTTTTTAATCATTAATACCGGTGGCACCATCGGTATGGTGCAAGGTGAAAGGGGCTTAGAGCCCCATGCCGGAGAAATTGAGGCAGCGTTGTCAGGTCAGGCCGCGCTGCTTGACTGGCAACAGCATCAGCTCTCTTGGCAACACTGGGACCCCTTGCTCGATTCCTCTGATCTGCAACCGACTCACTGGTATGAACTGGCGGCCACCATACGCGCCCATGTTCATCTAGCGGGCGTATTAATTGTGCACGGCACCGACACCCTGGCTTATACCGCCTCTGCCCTGAGCTACCTACTGACCGACCTAAGCGTACCCATTGTGATCACCGGCTCGATGTTGCCGATTTCGGCGCCCAATACCGATGCTATTGCGAACCTGCAACTGTCACTGTCGGCGCTGCTGGCTGCGAAACCTGAGGTTGTCGTGGCGCTGGCGGGACGGCTCTTACCCGGTTCACGCGTTACCAAAATCAGTACCGAACTCGATAACAGCTTTGCGGCCCCCGGTTGGCACGACCAAGGCTGGGCCCTGCCCGCCAATCCGCAGCCCATGCGGATCCAAAAAAACTGGCGCCCAGCCGCAATTGGCGTGCTCACCCTGTACCCTGGCATTCCCATGGACGGCCTAATGAGCATGGTCGACCGTTTCTATCGAGCGATTGTGATTAACGCCTTCGGTAATGGCAACGCCGCCAAAGATCGGGCCCTGCAACGCATTTTGAGTAAGGCGCTGGAAAAAGGCATTCCGGTCTTTGTGCGCAGCCAATGCCTGAACGGTGCCGTCGACTTCCGGCTTTACGCCGCCGGCGCCGTTTTTGATGAAAACGGTGCCGTGGCCTGCGGTGCCATGCCGTTTGAGGCGGTGATCACCAAATTACAGATCCTCTGCTCCGAATTTGATAGCAGCGAGCAAGTCATTGCGGGTTTTAACCAACAGTTCGCGCGCGAATGGCAATAGCCGCCCCTCGCTAGACCTCGGTGAGCGGAAGGTCTAATGCCAGCGGATGCCCCGCCTGCTTGGCTAGGTCTAGGTAGGTCTGAGCGCGTTGACTGTCTTGACTGAAGCCCACTAGCTTGCCCTCCTGGTAGAGCCGATGCAGCTGCCAGCACACTTTCGGACGCTCAACCGATACACAGCGCAACAGGTACTGGGCCCCGGCACTGCGGCTGGGCTGGTCGGCACCCTTAAACAACAGCAGAAAGCCATACAGTTCCTGGGCATCGCCATCGCCTCGATCCGCCAAGCGGGCAAAACCTTTCATTAGATAGCCGTGAAGTTTTTTCGACCAGGTTAGCCAGCGTTGATGGAAGGCCCACTGCAGAATCCGGAACAACATGCTTTTATTTCCCATGGGTTAGACTTGAAAGCTCAATTTCACCATACTAACGACTTAACCTACAACCGGCAAAACACGCAACCGGCCGCGCACATCACATCATCGAGAGCACACTATGACCATTGGCACCTGGGACCCCGACGCAGACCAAGCGCACATCAGTCCCGAGCAACTGAAAGCCGCACTGGCTTACACAGATCCAGAGACCTTCCCAACACAGGCGCCCGCCGAACTGATGCCGATTCAGGCGCTAATGAAAAGCCAACGCAGCGTATGGCAACCCTTGCTGGCACCGCTGTCGAGCCCCGACTTGGGCGAGTTGTGTCGCTTCTTTACGCTGGCCGAAGCCCGTTGGGCCGACTGGTTTGGCGGTGACAAAAATCCCGTCATCTGGATCTATAAGGATTTAAAGGCCCGCGGCGACATGCCCGATAAGGCATTGGCGTTGTGGATCAAGGCCCATAGCGAAAATCGCTTCCTGCCTCACGGCAACCTGCTTGGATGAATGAGGTTTTACCGGTCGAGGCCATTCGACAGAAGGTAATCCAAGCCTGGCATCAGGGCGGCTGCATTGTCAGCGCGCCGCCGGGCAGCGGCAAGACCACCCGAATTCCCCTCTGGTTGCTCGAGCAATCGGAGCGGCCCATCTATTTGCTGATCCCAAAGCGCATCGCCGTCAAACTGGCGGCTGAACAGCTGGCCCGGAACCTCGGTGAGACGGTCGGCCAACGCGTCGGGTATCGCCTGCGTAATGATAGCAAGACCGGTGCCGCTACCCGAATCATCGTTACCACCTATGGCAGCTTTCTGCGTCTGTTGCTCAATGAACCCGACCAAATGGCACAGTCGACCATTATTCTCGATGAATTTCATGAGCGCTCGGTGGACCAAGATTTGGTCTATGCACTGGTCAATCAATACCACGATGGCCTAGACGACTCAGTCCGCAGAGTAATCATGTCGGCGACCTTAGATATAGCAAGGGTAGCCGAGCAACTCAGTCTGCCGGTCATCGAATCGCAGGGCTTC
Source organism: Granulosicoccus sp. (assembly GCA_047618105.1). Classification (GTDB taxonomy): domain Bacteria; phylum Pseudomonadota; class Gammaproteobacteria; order Pseudomonadales; family Natronospirillaceae; genus Reinekea. The sequence continues at coordinate 215 of JBLHFL010000160.1, read as the reverse complement.
AGCCACCCGGTGCAGGTCGACTACCAAAAAACCGATGTTAAGCGAAGCGATCAGGTCGCCCAACTGATCCACCGCAACTGGCTGGCTAACGCAGATCACGTGCTAGTGTTTTGTCCGGGTATGGGCGAAATTCGCGCTATTGAACGCAACCTACCGGCCAGTTGTCCGATTGTGATTTTACACGGCAAGCTGTCCCAGGCTCCCGACCTCGCGGC
>JBLHFL010000159.1:0-5376 GCA_047618105.1 Granulosicoccus sp. | reverse complement strand
GCGTGCCGACCTGGGCCTGGTCGAAGGTGGTGACCGCCAATGTTTCGGGTATCAGATACACATTGAAGCGGTCTGCTTGGACCTCTCCGATGGTCAGACTGCAACCGTTCAGGCCGACAAAACCCTTGCTGAAGAGGTAACGACGTTGTTGAGGGCTAACGGCGAACCAAAGAATCCAATTGTTGGCGGGCCGGTCAATAGCAATGAGGGCCGCCGTCGAGGCGACATGGCCAGACATTAGATGGCCACCTATATCATCTCCCATGCGCGCAGCGCGTTCTACATTGACCAGGGCGCCATCGTCCAGTTGACCGAGGTTGGTCGCGCGTAGGGTCTCCATCATAACATCGAAATAGGCGCGCCCCTGCGCAATCCGGGTTACCGTTAAACACACGCCATTCAAGGCGATGCTGGCGCCAGTCTGCAAATTATCTGCTTGGCGCTCGGTGAGGCTGATCGAAAAGGACTTAAATTGGTCGAGCGTCTGCTCTATTTTGAGTGCCGTGCAATTCTGTACGATTCCGGTAAACATGCCCGACTCCTATCGGTAGTGATTGACGTTCGTTTTACGCTAGTTAGGGCACTAAGTTCAAGTCTAGATAAGCAATTTGCTAGTCAAAAGTCACTTGGACATCGTTTTTAGCGTAAAAGGCCGGTCGGTCGAAGGCTTGCAGGTTGTTGTGGTCGATCATGCTGATCAGCTCGCGAATATAGGGCTCTCCGCGAATACTGTAACCTTCCAGGCCCCAAACGATAAAGGTGCTGTCGATCGGTATCTGCAGGTAGCGCAATTCGGAGCGAATTTGACGTAACGGTTGGTATTCTTGGTGGGTATTGAGATTGCGGAAATAACCAGCCACCGAGGCCTGTATTGAGTCGAATTTTTTCACCTCATGCCGGGCGCTGTTATCGCGCTCCGATGGCACCAGACCGCAGCCTTCGCTAAAACACCACTGACCGAATAGATTATTGCCTTCCACAGCAAATCGACTGGTGCCCCAGGCGCTCTCATTAGCGGCTTGCGCCAGCACCAGGGAAGTCGGCAGGGTGTCGACCCGGTGATACAGCGCGCTGAAGAATGGCTTCGAACCGAGGGCTTCATCGACTTTATAATAATCTGCCAAATCGCTCATAAAGTTCGTTTGCCACCGACCAAGCTTGTCGCCGCGCCGGATTTTAGCCTCAACGACCTTGAGCCAAGCCCGCTCGGCTTGTACCTTATCGTTAATTTGGGCGACGATGGGCTGCAGGAAGTCGAAAAAGGTTTGTTTCTTTTGGTTAACATCTTGAATGCTGGCCATGTCAGGCAAGATGCTCTGTTCGGTCAGCAGATAAGATGGCACGGCTGTTTCACTGAATGCCAAGCTTGAGGCCGTCAACAGCCATGCTAATAGCACCGTTGGTATACCATAAGTTTTCAATTGACAGGTTGCCCTTGTCTAGAATAAAGCGCGAGATTATAAAGCTTATTGATCAATAATCAACCAAGCGCACAATTCTTAACAACTTCTATGCTGCCCAGAGTCGACCCATTTTAACGACGCGGGCGTCGTTGATCTTCCGGACGAATGCGAATGGGTTGGCGCTTGGGCTGCAGACTGGACCAGCCGAGATAACACACAGCGATAAGAAGCAAACTTAAAAACATCATAGACAACCCTCTTATGAATCATAACTTACTTAACTATATTAGGCCGCAACGCGGAATAACAACACTAATTGCAGAAACAATGCGCTCGCCGGGGCCGGTCTTCTTGCCCCTCACCGGCCCCGGCGGGGGGGTAAAACCGACGGAAAGGCACTGACATTGGTGCCTTTGGCATCGCTGATCTTGGGTGTTCCTTCCTTCTCGACCTCATCGATGCGCACAATCGCATGCATTGGCACGAAGGAACGGGTAACCCCGGCAAACTCTTGCTGTAGCTTTTCCTCACTGGGATCCACCACCAGTTGACTGCGCTCACCAAAAATCAGCTCTTCTAGCTCAATAAAACCATACATTTCACTTTGAAATATATGGCTGCAATACACCTCATAGACCTTGTCCTGGTTGACAAAGATCACCCGAAATACCGTGTTGGATTGGTTAGTAGTCATTAATTTGCGTTCAGCCGGTCATTTATAAGCATCAGAGTCTACACATCGACAGTCATTTTCACACAGATTGTTTCGATTTCAGCTCGGGACAGGTACACTTGCGCGCCTAGAAAAACCAACTTTTTTGAGACCCAATGACCCAGAAACTGTTTATCAAGACCCACGGTTGCCAGATGAATGAATACGATTCATCCCGCATGGCAGATTTGCTCGGCGACAGCCATGGCTATGAATTGACGCAGGACGAAAACGAGGCGGATGTGATTCTGCTCAACACCTGTTCCATTCGCGAGAGGGCCCAAGAAAAGGTTTTTCATCAGCTGGGTCGTTGGAAAAAACTGAAGGATAAAAAACCCGGTTTAAAAATTGGCGTTGGCGGCTGTGTGGCCTCACAGGAAGGGGATAACATTGCCAAACGGGCGCCCCATGTCGACCTGATTTTCGGTCCCCAAACCTTGCATCGCTTACCGGGCATGATCGACGCCAGCGATGCGGCGGCCAAGCTGAGCAAGAACAACATTGCTCTGGTCGACATCACCTTCCCAGAAATTGAAAAATTTGACCACCTGCCAGCGCCAACCAGTGACGGCGTAAGCGCATTCGTCTCCATCATGGAAGGCTGCTCAAAATACTGCACCTTCTGTGTGGTCCCCTATACCCGTGGCGAAGAAGTCAGCCGGCCATTTGATGACGTGATTGCCGAGGTCGCTCACCTAGCCAGCCAGGGCGTGCGTGAAATCAACTTCCTAGGCCAGAACGTCAATGCCTACCAGGGTATGCGCCATGACCAACAAGAGGCCGATTTGGCCGATGTCATTGCCCTAGCGGCTCAAATTGATGGCATCGATCGGATCCGCTTCACCACCAGTCATCCAGTTGAATTCAGTGACAGCCTGATCAATGCCTATACCCAGGTGCCAGAATTAGTCAGTCATTTGCATTTACCGGTGCAAAGCGGCTCCGACACCATATTAGCCGCCATGAAACGCGGCCATGTGGTTGAGGCCTATGTCGACAAGATGGAGCGTATCCGCGCCAATCGGCCCGATATTAGTTTTTCATCCGACTTTATTATCGGCTTTCCCGGTGAAACCGACGCCGATTTTGCCGATACCATGAATTTGATTCAACGCATCGGCTTCGACCATTCTTTCAGCTTCATCTATAGCGCTCGCCCCGGCACACCAGCTGCGGAGCTGCCCGATGCCACCTCCACTGAGGTCAAGAAAGAGCGTTTACAGTTATTGCAGCAACGCATCAGCCAACAGGCTGCCGCGATCGGTCGTCGTATGGTCGGCACAACGCAAATATTATTGGTCACAGGCCGCTCCGATCGGAACCCTGAGGACCTCTTCGGGCGGACCGAAAATAATCGCAACACCTATTTTGTTTGTGACGACTCGAGCTTGATTGGCAAATTCGTACAGGTACGCATTACCGAAGCCTTTGCCAACAGTCTGCGCGGCGAAGTGATGCACGCTGATCTGGCCTATTGAAACTCGTTTTAACCGGACCGTCTGCACGGTCAGAACTCACTAGAGTCTGACCATAGGCAGTCCCGTCAGAGTGTCGATGTTTAAGTGATCGGCCCATCGGCTAAAGACTTTTTGACATGTACGATCCGATGGGTATGCTTGAGTAAAAGTCATGAGGATTACAGCCACTTGAACACCACACCCCCAGAAGAAAAGCCTTTGGTAGCTTTATCCGAACGTCTATTCACGCTGGAACCCGACAATCCACAACGACTCGCAACCCTCTGCGGCCTGGCAAATAGTAACCTACACCAGATCGCCAGCCGACTCGATATAGGCCTGTCCAACCGTGGCAACCAATTTCAACTCAACGGCGAGCCGGACCAGTTGATTGCGGCAGAAAACATTCTCAAACGCCTGTACCGTGAGACCAAGGGCGGCAAAGACTTGTCTCCCGATGCTATCCACCTGTTTCTGCAACCTTCCGAGGTTCAAGCCAACCGTGCTCGAACCGGCGCCGGCACGTTGCACGATGACAAGCTGTATCTGGTGCACACCCCCAAGTTAGTGGTGCGCCCCAGGGGTACTAATCAAAAGCTCTATGTTCATAATGTGCTCAATCACGATATCAACTTTGGTATTGGTCCGGCTGGCACCGGAAAAACCTATCTGGCGGTCGCCTGCGCCGTGCAAGCCCTATTGAAAGATGAGGTACGGCGAATCTTACTGGTCCGACCGGCGGTCGAGGCCGGTGAAAAGCTGGGTTTTTTACCGGGCGATCTGAGTCAAAAAATCGACCCCTATTTACGACCGCTTTACGATGCCCTCTATGATATGCTCGGCTTCGAAAAGGTCGCTCGGATGATTGAACACAATGTGATCGAGGTCGCGCCCTTGGCCTACATGCGTGGACGCACCCTGAGCCACTCCTATATTATTCTGGACGAAAGCCAAAACACCACTCGAGAACAGATGAAGATGTTTTTAACCCGTATTGGCTTTGGCTCCACCGCCATCATTACCGGCGATCCTACCCAGACAGACCTACAAAAGGGTCAGCCGTCCGGCTTAAAGCATGCTTTAGAGGTCCTCGAAGCGGTGCCAGGCATCAGCTTTACCCATTTCCAGTCCAGCGATGTCGTGCGCCATCCTTTGGTGCAGCGCATTGTTGAAGCCTACGAAGCTAAGGGGCAATAATGAATCTGACCCTCGATCTTCAACAGGCCTGCCAACAACCCAACCTGCCCTCTGAAACGCAGCTGACCGGTTGGCTGGAAGCGGCCTTAGCAGGTCACCTCGACTCGGCGGAAGTCAGCGTACGCATCGTAGAGGAGGCTGAGAGCCAGGAATTGAACGGGCAGTACCGTGACAATGACAAGCCGACCAATGTGCTGTCCTTCCCGTTTGAGTTGCCACCCGGCGTGCCTGCCGAGGAAATGAACTTCTTGCTCGGCGACCTGGTAATCTGTGCCGCCGTGGTCGCCCGTGAGGCGGCACAACAAAACAAGGATTTACATCATCACTGGGCCCACATGTTGATTCATGGGGCCTTGCATTTACTCGGTTTCGACCACATTGAGTCGGTTGAAGCTGAGCAGATGGAACAGATGGAACGCGAAATACTTGCGGGCCTGGACATTTCCGATCCATATAAGGGTGAATTTTGAGGATTATCAAGCAATGAGCGACGACCGACCGACGAGTAGAAACCCCGGTAAAAAATCATTTTTTGAACGCTTGGGAGATGCTTTTACCGGGGAGCCTAAAGACAGCGATGAACTGCTCGCAATTGACAATTGCGAGC
>JBLHFL010000158.1:0-5387 GCA_047618105.1 Granulosicoccus sp. | reverse complement strand
GCGGCCCAGGGCTACGAGAATTTTTTCCGCCTCGAGAACCTCTTCGTGCTCGTCCCGGCTGACGGTTAAGCGCACGCCAGTCGGCGAGTTTTCGACCGCGATCGCCTTGGTGCCGAGATGAAATACCACCCCTTCGGCGCTGAGCTTCTCACGGATCAGGGCGGCCATTTCCGGCTCCTCACGGAACATGACCTCGGGCATCATCTCAACCACGGTGACCCGAACGTCGAGTCGGTTCATTGCCTGGGCCAGTTCCATTCCGATCGCGCCGGCGCCGAGCACCAATATAGAGTCGGGCAGCTTGTCCTGTTCGAAGAAGTTGTCATTGGTCAGGTAGGGCACAGAGGACAGACCGGTGATCGGCGGCACCGCCGGTGATGAGCCGGTGGCGATGATAATTTTTTTACCCTGGTATTGCTCGGCGCCAACCTCGATAACCTTAGCGCTAATAAAGGCGGCTTCACCCTGTACAAACACCGCGCCGGCTTTCTCCAATACCTCTGGTGTCTCATGGCTATAGATGGCCTCACTGATCGCCCGCACCTTGGTCAGTAGGGCGGCGCTATCGACAGTGATGTCAGTATATTTTTTGGCACTATAGACATCCTTGGCCTGGTTGATCAGACCCTTGCTGGGGATGCAGCCGGACCAGGTGCACTCGCCGCCGCTGCGGTGCTTCTCGACGATCAATACCTTCTTGCCAAAGCCCAAGGCCGTAAAGGCGCTGGTCAGGCCAGCGGCTCCGGAACCGATCACAATCAAATCAAACACTTTCATAGCTTCTCCATTTGCCCGGGTAGGTTGCACCCAAGCTCTGACCTATTGAGCCGCGTACAGTTCGGCGATGCGGTTGTAACGTTGACGATTTAAGCCCATATCGGAGTATCCCGCGCGGCTGGCCGAGCGAAAATGGACCTGTTGGGTACTGTTGTCGAGCCAGAATTCGGCGTCATCGTGAAAGCGCATTTTACCGGTGGTGAATACCACATACAGATAATCGTCGGTCGCGCGCTTTATTTCGCCGCCGCCATAGAGGTCAATGGCTTTTTTAAGGGCGCTCAGGGTGGCCGCGGGGCTCTCTTTGGCGGCAAGGGGCTCGACCTTCTTGGCAGCATCGTCGGTCTGGGTCGAGACGTTATTGGGCTTTTTATCGATCGGCTGGAACCGGCCCTGTTCAACCCCTAGTTCGGGTTCCTGAGCGTTTTGATAATAGATACGGCCAACATTGCCGGTCACGAGCAGAGCCAAAATGAGTAGCGCGGTGGTCATAGCATTCATTCCCTAAGGTATTTAGTTTGTGTGCAAAAGAATGGCCGTCCGGCCTTGACTTGTCAATGCTTTGTGCGCAAAATATTTCCACCCTGGAGGAGATTAGTGTGACCGATCATAGTTTGTTGAAATTGGAAAACCAGATTTGCCATTCGCTCTATTCGGCGACTAATGCGCTGATCCGTGCCTATCGGCCCTTGTTGGCCGAGTTGGATCTGACCTATCCACAGTATCTGGTCATGCTTGCCCTGTGGCAGGAAGACGGGGTGATGATCAAACGCTTAGTCGAGCGAACTCGCTTCGATGCCGGGACCCTGACGCCGATCTTACAGCGCCTAGAGCAGAAAGCATTGATCCTCAGGACTCGTTCGCAGGAGGACTCGCGACAGAAACTAATCGTCCTCGCCGAGCAGGGCCGAGCTCTGTCTGAGCAGGCCCTCAAGGTGCCGGAAGCCATCGTCTGTGAACTCGATATGACCGCCGAGGAGGCGGCCCTGCTAAAGAGCCTGACCGAGAAGTTGTATCGTCAGTTGCTCTAATAAATTGTTATCAGACTTTGCTGCCGGGAAGCACACAGAGGCCTATAACTCAATGTCTTGCAGATTGGCCCACTGCTCGCGCAGCTGCAACAGATGTTCGCCCCAATAGCGTTCGGTGCCCAACCAGGGGAAGGCAAACGGAAAGGCCGGATCGGACCAGCGGCGTGCAATCCACAGGTTGTGGCGGACCATATGGGTGGTGCGTAAAGCCTCGATCAACTTGACCTCGGTGCGCGGGAAGGCGCGGAACTGTTGGTAGCCCTGCTCCAGTTCGTTGAGTTGCTGCTGCTGTTCGGTTTCCGGACCGGACAGCAACTTCCAAATATCCTGCATGGCCGGCCCCATGACCGTGTCATCAAAATCCACCAAGAGTATGTTTTCGTCTCGAGTAAGAATGTTGCCGGCATGGAAATCGCCGTGAATTCTGAACTGATCGGTTGTCTCCAGCACCGTCTGGAACGGGCGCATTAAGCCTTCGAGTGCGGCAAGCGTGGATAAATAGTTGGCGCGAATACTGTCTGGGATGAGATCGCTGGCTGAGAAGAACTGCTGCGCCTGGACGATTGGCTCGATCAGGGACAGGTGCGGCCGGGTGATGAAGGCATCCAGCTGGCCACAGTTGTGCATGCGACCGAGCATCTGGCCGATTCGATAAAGCTTGCTGGGGTCGTCCAGTTCTAATGCATGACCGGCGCGCATTGGGAAACACGTAAAGAAAAAGCCATCGCGCTTATGCAATATATCGCCCTTGACCTCAAGCGCAGGCACAACCGAGATATCGTCATCAGATAACTGCTGGGTGTAGGCCAGCTCTTCCCGAATTTGCGCTTCATTCCAGCGCCCGGGCCGATAGACCTTAACCACAATTGGCTGGCTGTCTTCAATGCCAACCCGATAGACGCGATTCTCATAGCTGTTTAGCGGGTAGATACGGTAGTCGGTATCTATATCGAGCGACTCCAGCCAATCGATTAGGCGATCCTGGGACAGCAAGGCATAGGGGTGTTGGGCTTCGCTCATACCGCGCATCCGACAAAAAGAACTAGTGTACTCCGGAATGCGGATGAAGGATCTAATATCCGCCAGCCGAGCGGCGCCGACCCTAGAGGGGGGTTCGGGCCAGGATCCAGATACTGACAAACTGGCAGCCGTTGTTCTTTAGTAGGGCCGTCAATTCGGCGGCGGTGGACCCTGAGGTGATCACATCATCGACCAGAGCCACGGATCGTGGCGGCTTATCCGTCAGCGCAAAGGCACCGCTGAGCATTGTCCGGCGCTGACGCTTATCCAGGCCCTCCAGCGCGGTTGTCGCCTTGATTCGACGAACCCCGCGCCACTGCGGCATGGACCAATGCTCACTGATTTGTCGCGCGAGCCACTCGGCCTGATTAAAACCCTTCTGCTGTTGCTTGCGATAATGCATGGGCACGGCCAATAGCGCATCGGGTTTGAACAGCGCGCTCTGCTGTGCCAGCCAGAGCCTGACCAACGCGCGCCCAGCCGCTATATTGTGTTGGTATTTGAACTGATGAATCAGATGGCGAGACAAACCCTCAAAATGCCAGGCGCAATGCAATGAATCCCAAGGTGGCGGTTTTTTTTGGCAAGCACCACAGACTTCAAAACTGTTACCCGGCGCACCACAGCTGGGGCACGGGTATTCGACACGGGCTAGATAAGTCTGGCACACCGAGCACAAAGCGCTATCGGGCTGCGCTTGCAAGCAAGCGGGGCAGAGTAACGGCAGGGCGTGACGTAACGATTTGATCAGGGAGCTCAACATGGCCATTCAACGGCATCTTCACCAAGGTTTCGGGCAACCCTATCACCCTATTTCAGATTGGAGTCGCCAGTGGGCTGATGGTAGTTTTTTTAGGCTGGCTTGCCAATGATTGGGTCTGCGTCGCGTCGGAGTCGCAAATTAGTATTAGTTGCGGGTGTGGTGGTATAAACATAAGTAACTTAGGCCTAGGCCAATAGGATGTATACTGGCGCGAAGTGTATCGCCCCAGGTCTATGCGTGACCTAGCCCGTGGCAACATCCAACGTAACACCGGTGGGCAGAGGCTGAATTCAGCACCCCCAGCCGTTACGCACTAAGACATTAATGCAGCAACACAGGACAATCAGATGCTTAACTTCAGTTTTCAAAACGCGACCCACATTTATTTTGGCGAAGGTCAAATTAAAGCGCTCAGCAGCGCCATTCCCAAAGATGCCAAGGTGTTAGTTACCTATGGCGGCGGGTCGATTAAAACCAATGGTGTTTACGACCAAGTGGTTGCGGCCTTAGCAGAGCATAGCTGGTTTGAGTTTGCCGGTATTGAACCGAACCCAAGTTATGCCACGCTGATGAAGGCGCAGGCGTTGATTAAACAGCATGACATCGACTATTTACTTGCTGTGGGGGGCGGTTCGGTTATTGATGGTACCAAGTTCATCGCTGCCGCGGCTTTGTATGATGGGGCAGACCCATGGGATATTATTGCCCAAGGGGCGGAAATAAAGAGCGCATTGCCCATTGGTTGCGTGTTGACGCTACCGGCAACTGGATCGGAATCTAACACCGCCGCAGTGGTGACCCGTGATGGACACAAACTGCCATTCCGCAATGATTTGGTGCGCCCAGCGTTCGCGGTGTTGGATCCGGCGGTTACCTTGTCCTTGTCAGATCGTCAAATCAGCAACGGTGTTGTCGATGCTTTTGTGCACACCGTTGAGCAATACCTGACCTACAGCGTCAATGCCAAGGTGCAGGATCGCTTCGCCGAAGGTTTGCTGCAAACTCTTATTGAGGAAGGTCCAAAAGCATTGGCCGCAGACACCAAGAATGATTTAGCGGTGCGGGCAAATATTATGTGGTCGGCCAGCATGGCGCTAAACGGACTCATCGGTGCCGGTGTGCCACAAGACTGGGCCACCCATATGATTGGCCACGAGTTAACCGGCGCCTATGGCATCGACCATGCACGCACCCTATCTATCGTGCTTCCGGGTGTGCTGAAAATACGCACCGAGGCGAAGCGGGATAAGCTGTTGCAGTATGCCGAGCGTGTTTGGCAACTAACCGACGGCACGGAGGCGTTCCGCATCCAAAGAGCAATTGAGCTTACCGAAGAGTTCTTTAAAGCGATGCAACTGCCAACCCGATTAAAGGATGTCAATCTGGATGAAACCCATATTGATGGCCTGATTGAGAGTCTCACCCAGCATGGCATGGTTCAGCTAGGAGAGCATGGCGATATTACGCCTGAGGTAAGCCGAGAAATTTTAAGACTGGCGCTCGCTTAAACGCGCCCAGCGGCATACCCGCGGGTCGGGTATGCCGGCCCTACGATAAAAACCCACTGCATTGAGTGGTCTCGCGCTAATACCCCGCCTACCTACTATAGCCACTTCAAGTCCCGCCTAGCAGCTAAGCTAAATTTGATTACTTTGCGGTGTATTTCGAAGGTAAAGTGGTATTTACAAAGCTTAAATGGGTAAGGGTTTTTAAGTTTTCACCGTTAGGAGGGTGCGTTATAGATGGATTGCCTGGTAAATAGTATAGGTCTTTATTCGATTAAATATTGATTTTGG
>JBLHFL010000157.1:0-5438 GCA_047618105.1 Granulosicoccus sp. | reverse complement strand
GAAACAAAGACCCTCCGCTCATCGAGGCCGGTTCGATCTCGGTCTGCAGATCGATCACATTGATCCCCAGATTGGCCAAAACATTGGTGACTTCCCGTACGATACCGGGTCGATCATTACCGACCACCTCGAGGCGATGTTCGGTCGCCTCGGAGGTGACCTGGTGACCGCGTTCAAGCTGAACCATCAGGCCTTCTGCGGCCAAGCCAGTTAAGGCCTGGTGCGCCGCGTCGAACTGGCTGTCGGGCAATTCAATGCGCACGATGCCGGCAAACTTACCCGCCATCGTGGCCATGCGGCTTTCCAGCCAATTGCCCTGGTGCTGTTCAACTTCTCGCGCCAAACGTTCGGCAATACCGGGCCGATCGTTGGCCATCACGGTGAGAATGAGTTCCATATCAGGTCTCCGAGTAGCTATCAGTGGGTGGGCAGGCACAAAACAGGTTGCGATCGCCCCAAACGTCGTCGATACGATTGACCGAGGGCCAGAACTTGTTGTCTGCAATCCACGGCAACGGGAAGGCGGCCTGCTCGCGCGAGTAAGGTCGCTGCCAATCGCCAATAAGGTCTTTTTGGGTGTGGGGTGCGTTGACCAGCGGATTGTTGTCGGCCGGGAAGTGACCGGTGATGACCTGCTGAACCTCATGATAGATGGCGATCATGGCGTCGGCGAAGCGATCCAGTTCAACCTTAGACTCCGATTCAGTCGGTTCCACCATAAAGGTGCCGGGCACCGGAAAGGACATGGTCGGTGCATGGAAGCCATAGTCCATCAGGCGTTTGGCCATATCCACTTCGGTAATGCCGGATTCCGCTTTCATCGGCCGCAAATCGAGAATGCATTCGTGCGCCACCAGGCCGTTTTCGGCTGAGTACAGGATCGGGTAGTAATCCTTCAAGCGGGTGACCAGGTAGTTGGCGTTGAGCAATGCCACCTGAGTCGATTCGCGCAAGCCGTTGGCACCGAGTAGACGAATATACATCCACGATATGGTTAAGATCGAGGCGCTGCCATAGGGCGTCGCCGAGACGGCACCCATCAGCGGGTTGCCACCCGGGATCGGGGCGACCGTGTGATTGGGCAAGAAAGGTGCTAGGTGTGCGCCAACGCCGATCGGGCCCATGCCCGGACCGCCGCCGCCGTGTGGGATGGCAAAGGTTTTATGCAGGTTCATATGGGACACATCGGCGCCGATATCAGCCGGACGCGTCACGCCTACCTGGGCGTTTAGATTGGCACCGTCCATATAGACTTGGCCACCGCGTTGGTGAATCAGCTCACAGATTTCCTTAATGCCCTGTTCGAACACACCGTGCGTGGACGGGTAGGTAATCATCAGGCAGCTCAGTCGATCACCGGCCTGGTCGACCTTGGCCTGCAGATCCTGTTGATCGACATTGCCGTGCGCATCAGTCTTAACGACCAGCACCTGCAAACCCATCATCTGGGCCGAGGCCGGGTTGGTGCCGTGGGCCGATTGGGGTATCAGGCAAATATCGCGATCGCCTTCGCCCATGGCTTCCTGGTACTTGCGTATGGCCAGCAAACCGGCGTACTCGCCTTGAGCACCGGAGTTGGGCTGCAGGCTGACGGCGGCGAAGCCGGTGATGGCCTTGAGCATGGTTTGCAGTTCATCCACCAAGGTGCGATAGCCTTTGGTTTGGCTATCGGGCGCAAAGGGGTGCATGCGACCAAATTTCTCCCAAGACACTGGGATCATCTGGGTGGCGGCATTGAGCTTCATGGTGCAGGAGCCCAAGGCAATCATGCTGTGATCCAATGCCAGATCGCGGTTTTCCAGCTTTTTCAGGTAACGCAACATGTCCGTTTCGCTGTGATGGCTGTTAAACACCGGATGGGTTAGGTAAGGCTGGGTACGCTCGAGATTTTCGGGAATAAAGGTGGTGTTCTGTTGGGTTAAATCGGCGTCCATTATCGAGGCATTGAGGTCGTGCTCACCCAAGAGCACATCGAACAGTTCTTCAATGTCCTCGCGGGTCGTGGTCTCATTGATTGAAATGCCCAAATTATCATTCTGGTAGCGCCTGAAATTGACGCTGTGTGCGCTGGCACGCTCTAAAATAAGGTCGACGTTGTGCAACGGATCGATGGTGAGGGTGTCAAAGAAATGCGAGTTGACCACTCTAATGCCCTTGGCCTCAAGACCCTCAGCCAGTATGCCGGTGAGCCGATGAATGCGTTGGGCGATGCGCTTGAGTCCGTCCGGGCCGTGATAAACGGCGTAAAAGCCGGCCATGTTGGCCAGCAGGACCTGCGCGGTACAGATGTTCGAGGTCGCCTTTTCGCGCCGTATATGCTGTTCGCGCGTCTGCAGGGCCATGCGGTAGGCCTGGTTACCGGCGGTGTCTTTGGACACCCCAATGATGCGGCCGGGGATAGAGCGTTTGTAGCATTCGCGGGTCGCAAAGAAGGCGGCATGAGGGCCACCAAAGCCCATTGGGACGCCAAAGCGCTGGCTGTTGCCCAAGACAATATCGGCGCCCATCTCACCCGGTGACTTCAATACGCATAGGGCCATCAGATCGCTGGCGACGATGGCCAAGGCATCTTGGCTGTGCAAATGTTGGATATGGGGTTCCGGATCATCGATCCGACCGTCGGTACCCGGGTATTGAATGAGCGCGCCGAAGACGTCGTGCTCATGCAAGGTGGTGAGGTCGCCGCTGATAATTTCAAAGCCATAATATTCGGCCCGGGTGCGCAAGACATCGAGCGTTTGCGGATGCACATTATGGTCGACAAAAAAGCCCGTTGACTTGTTTTTGCGCACCGAACGTTTGGCCATGGCCATGGCTTCGGCCGCGGCCGTCGCCTCATCGAGTAGGGACGCGTTGGCTAAATCCATGCCGGTCAGGTCGATGATCATTTGCTGGTAGTTAATCAGGGCCTCGAGCCGACCTTGAGCAATTTCAGGCTGATAGGGGGTGTAGGCGGTGTACCAACCGGGGTTCTCAAAGACGTTGCGTAAGATCACTGACGGTACAAAGGTATCGTGGTAGCCCATGCCGATGTAGCTTTTGAAGGCCTTGTTCTGCTCGGCGATGGCGCGTAAGTAGGCTAAGGCTTCCGGTTCCGGCGTGGCGTTTTCCAGGGTGAGCGGATGCGCCAAGAGAATGGATTCGGGTACGATCTGTTGGGTGAGGTCATCGAGACTGCTGGCATTAACCGCCGCTAACATAGCTGCTTGCTGTTTGGCGTCCGGGCCAACGTGTCGTTTGATAAACGCGTCACGAAATTCAAGGTCGTTCAGTGAAGTCATGTCAGTCTCTATAGGTTAGGGTCGGCGGGCCATGATTGGGATTGGCTAATAATACGAGGTCATTGCCGCAATTGGATGAGCTCTGTTGCGCCACGGGCTCTAGGGGCCGTTAAGTAAAAGCCGCACAAAAAACACCAACGTGGTAAAAAAAGCCAACCGGCTGATGCTGCGGCGGTTGGCCTTGACGGTCGTTGAGACTATTCTTCAGCGCATTGATCGGCGTAAGAATCAGCATCCATCAGATCGAGCAGTTCTTCTGGATCGGATATCTTGATCTTGAACAACCAACCGTCTTCATAGCTGTCGGTGTTGATCTGTTCCGGTGCATCTTCAAGTGCACTGTTGACCTCAACGACGGTGCCGGTGACGGGCGAATAGATGTCTGACGCGGCCTTAACCGATTCCACCACCGCGACCGAGTCACCTGCCAATATTTCAGCGCCGTCATCTGGTAGCTCAACAAAGACCACATCACCTAATTTTTCCTGGGCATAGTCGCTAATGCCGATGGTCACAATGTTGTTACTGTCTAGGCGCACCCATTCATGGGAGTTCGCATATTTTAAATCGGCCGGAATATTGCTCATCTTAAGTTCCTTCAACTGACATATTGGGCATTAATCGAACTGTTTTTTGCCATTTCGAACGAATGGCAACTTAACTATTTTGACGGGCAGCATTTTACCGCGTATTTCGATAAAACAGGAATCCTTTATCGTCCCGGTGACCCGCGCCATGGCAATAGACTGCTGCAGCGTGGGTGAAAAGGTCCCACTGGTTAGCTCGCCGATGGCCGGTCCGTCCTCGCTGAGATGGACCTTTTGGTGCGTGCGCATCACGCCACGCTGTTCCAGCACCAGGCCGACCAACTTACCATAGGCCTGTTCGGCCTTGATCTGTGTCAGGGCAGCACGACCGATAAACGCGCGATCCTCCGGGGTCCAGGCGATGGTCCAAGCCATAGCCGATTCCAGCGGGTGGGTCAGTTCGGTCATATCATTGCCGTAGAGGTTCATCCCGGCTTCTAGGCGCAAGGTATCGCGCGCGCCCAAACCGCAGGGTTTGATCTCGGCATCGAGCAGACGGGCCCAAAATTCAACCACAGCGGTGGCCGGTAAAATAATTTCGAGGCCATCTTCTCCGGTGTAGCCGGTGCGGGCAATAAACCAGTCTTCACTGGCCAAACCTTGGAATGGGTTTAATTGGTTGGCGACTGGGCCGTGGACCTTGCCTAAGGCCATGGTGGCCTTCTCGATGGCTTTGGGACCCTGGATGGCCAGCATGGCCAGGTCATCGCGCTCGATTATGTCGACCGCAAAACCTTCCCGCTGCTGTTGCATCCAGGCCAGGTCTTTTTCCCGGGTGGCGCAATTGACCACGGTGCGATAGCCCTCGACCATCTTGTAGACGATCAGGTCATCGAGTACGCCCGCCTGTTCGTTTAGCATGGCAGAATAGAGCGCCTTGCCGGGCGTGGCCAGTTTGGCGACGTCGTTTGCCAGTAGATAGCGCAAATAAGCAGTCGCTTCGGCGCCCTGTATATCAACGATGGTCATATGGGAGACATCGAACATTCCGGCGTCTTGACGCACCTGCTGGTGCTCGGCCAATTGGGAACCGTAATTGATGGGCATATCCCAGCCACCAAAGTCGACCATTTTTGCGCCCGCATCAAGATGCGCATCAAAAAGAGGAGTTTGCTTCGCCATAGTGATCCTACTTCATTCGAGTTGAAAAATCCGGCCTAGGCTAGCGCATTTCCGTCTCTAATGACATTAGACTCTTATATAACAGTGGTGGGGCGCACCTGTAACGTTGCTTGTACAGGCGGGAATGAGCCCGCAGGGTAGGCTAAAAGCGGCTGCCGGACTGGTTCATCTTGATCGATGAGGTAATATAGATCCGGTCTGCTTTCATCATTCGGATCAACAGAAGAGAGGAGTGGATGCTGGCATCGTTGGCCTGATGGCTCAGTTGCACCAAGTTGAGTTGGCTGACATTGGAGTCGCTGAACGCAAATTCAATAAGATCCTCTTCGCTTAATAGGTTTTTACCAAGAATTATGGCGGCCATCAGTAGTGTCTCTGTTCATTGTGGATGCAAAGAGGGTATCGGCCGAAAGCCGCTGGAGTTTAGGTTTTTCGATGCTTTTTGTAC
>JBLHFL010000156.1:0-5484 GCA_047618105.1 Granulosicoccus sp. | reverse complement strand
GAAGGCTGAGATTGGCTAGCAGAGGTCGCGCAATGGAATCGCACCACCAGAATGTGGCATGCGTCCCTAGGCTGAGCGGATGTCTTTATGGGGTCGAAAAAAAGCCCTACTGGCAGCGTGCTCAGTAGGGCCATTGGAATCACTAAAGCTTAGATGTTGAGCTTATTTCTTGCCTTTAGGTCCTTTTTCTTTGGCAGATTCTTTTTTGTCTTGAAAATCCTTGTCATCTGCGTTGTCGTTAGATTCTTTCTTCTTTTTGTGCGAATCCTTCTTGTCTTGCTTCTCTTGATCATTGGCCGACATATCGTCAGAGGACGTCTCGCAAAGTAAGCCGGTAAAGTCCGATGCAAACATGACTCTCTTTTTGCCAAGAATCATATCGGGTTCAGCAGCATCATCAAAGTCAATTACCAGGCCACTGCCGTCACTATCAGAGATGGTAGCCAAGCCTAAATCGGTATCGAAAGTGTTACCATCCACAAAATCAAAAGTAAAATAGTCCTCTTCGATGACATAGCAATTGCCGTTGTTGTCATAACTGTCGCCTTGAAAGTCATACCAGGTCACATTGCTATACTCATCGATCTCTATATACCCTTCGTCTCTTCCATCGGTACCATGATCTTCATGCCACTCATAGAAACCAACAATTGAATCGAGGCTCGTTACCTCTCCGGTAGCGACAACTGCGGCGTCATCTGCTGGGTTGATGAAGGCGTCCACACCGGCTACTACATCTTCCACGTTACAGGCGCTCAAAGAAAACGCACCTAGTACTATTGCTGCTGACAAAACACTTGAACGGTTAAGAGTCATACGGAATCCCATTATTTAGAGGTTTTTTTGAAGTTATGAGTTTATAACCAAATAGCGCTAAGTTGTCAACGTGATCAGTATCGGTACGATTGCACCAGTTCATAGGTGCACGTGCATAGGGGCCTCAGTCCGGGTGCATTGCCCGTTTCCGGTAAGCCAATGGACTGCATTGCTTGGCCGCCTTGAAGGTTCGATTGAAGTGGCTGAGCGTTTCATAGCCGACCAGCGGGCCGATGCGGTTCACTGGTAGATCGGTGGTCATTAGGTAATGGCAGGCCTGTTCCATTCGGCAAATCTTGAGGTAGTCGGAGAAGGTGGTGTTTAGGGTTTGGCGGAACCAGCGGCTGAAGGAGGGCAGGGTCATGGCGCACTGATCGGCGATGGCCTTGGCCGAGATGGGCGAGGCCATATTGCGATTGATGTAGTCTAGGACCTTTTGCAAGCGCACCTGATAGCGGTTGAAATGGCTCCCCGTCGCCGAACTCAGGCTGCTTACGGCCAAACTCGGTTGGCTGGTACAGGCGTGCATGACTTCAAACAAGGCAAACAGAGCCTCGGTTGGCTGTAAGCTTGGCATCTCAATCAGACGATCGCGAATGGCAATCGGCAAGGCGCTGAACAATAGGCCTTTTTGGGCGAGCTGCAATTGCTGCCGAATCGTTTCGAACTCCGGCAAATGGTCGAATATCCGGCCATTGAATTGCACAATTAAAAAGTGAACCCGCTCTGTCTCACGGGTCACATAGTGATGGGGCAGATTGCGTCCGGTCATAAAGAGGTCACCAGTTTGATAAGCCCCGACCGAATCCCCGATCAGGGCTTGACCGTGGCCGGCTAAGACCAGCACAAACTCAATTTCCGGGTGAAAATGCCAGCTGCTGTCCTTGGGCAGCTGATGCTTGGTAAAGACCTTTAGGCTGGCCTTTACTTGCGCCAAGCCAACCTGCTCCAAATAGGCTCTCAAGATCGTATTGCCCCTATATATATGTAAGATTCAATAACTGGGTAAAATAAGACTAGTTTAAGGCAAATTGCTCTAATGGCAAAGCCTATCGAAGGCCTTATGATGCACGCGATTCAAAGGCGCCTTGCTGCTCGGTAAGGTGCAATTCAAATACGAGGTCCCTTGAGAAAAACCATGACAATGATCACCCTTATTGGCGTAGTTGCCGCTACCTGCACCACCATTTCCTTTGTGCCCCAGGTTATTCAGATCCAAAAAACCCGTAATGTCTCCGGCATTTCATTATCTATGTACGGGATTTTAACCACTGGGGTTGGTTTGTGGATGCTGTACGGTTTCTTGATTCGGGATATGGCGGTTTTTTTCGCCAACTTAATTACCTTTGCCTTGGCGATGGCCGTGATCACCCTTACGGTAAAAGAGCGTTTGTCCTTGGCCAAAAAGGTTGTGCACCAGGTCTAGAACCGTCGGTGCGATCTAACTGATAGGCCGCTTGAGGGCTGGGCTAACGTCGTCCGGTGCCTCGAGGGGGATGGTTAGGGTAAAGACAGAGCCTTTGTCCTGCTCACTGTCCACCCCTATGGTGCCATTGTGCGCCTGCATTATATTGTACACCACCGATAGACCAAGGCCGGTACCATCACCGACCGCCTTGGTCGTGTAAAACGGATCAAAAATCTTATCCTTCGCCTCCTCGCTTAAGCCTTGCCCGTTGTCGGTCACCGACACAATAAGATGACCCGCTGCCGCACTGGAACGAATCGAAACCGTGCCTTTTCGTGAGCCAACATCGATAGCTTGGGCCGCATTGATCAATAGGTTAATAAACACCTGAGTAAGGTTGTTCGGGTAACACAGCAATTCGGGTAAGTCCTCTGCCAAGTGCGAACGAAATTCCACCCGGTGTTGATACTTGGGTTTGGTCATCTTTATGGCCGTCTCGATCGAATGATTAATCTGGGCAAGGGTTTTTTCGGCATCCTCGCGTCGATTGTAGGCCTGCAAATGGTTGACGATCTCAACAATACGGTCCATACCCACCACGCTTTCTGTCAACAGCATGGCCAGGTCGCGTTGAATAAAATCGATCTCGAGCGATTGGCGAGTATCCCTCAGCGTCATCCGCACTGCCTCGGGTATAAGCGGGTCTGCCTGTTGGTACAGCGCGAGTAGGCTGTTGTAACGGCCGATATAGCCGCGCAAGGTTTCAAAATTGCTTTTGATAAAGCTAAGCGGATTGTTGATTTCGTGTGCCACGCCGGCCGCCATCAAACCCAAGGATGCCATTTTTTCACTTTGAAAAAGCTGCAACTGGGTGGCGTGAAGTTGTTGATTACGTTCGTCTATGTCGTTTTTCTGCACTCGCAACTCATCGGTTTGATTCCTCAGCAGTTGCAAAGCGGTCAATATTTCCATGGATTTTTTTTCCAACGCCATCTCAGCCGATTTACGCGCCTCGCGCTCGCGTTCATAAGCGGCCTTATAGGGATTGGTATCAGTCATCGATCAGCACCGTAATTTCGCAATGGTCTTCGCCATCGTGCATACAAACAGAATGAACGATCTGAACATCTTTTTTGTAAAATTCGGCCGAGGCGACAATCAAGCCCTCGGCCAAAAAACACAGCTTACGATCCGATTGATAGTGCATGACCAATCCGCCCTCGGTATCAAGTACCTGAAAGTTCGGTGGGGACGATCCAGGAAAGTAGGAGCGCACCTTGTCGTGCGTGGTCTTGTCGATGTGTTTGAGAAAATTGGCAAAGTCGGTCTGGAGCATATAATTGTTGAGGGTGCGTTGCCGCAGCGTGTCGAACAATCTATAGCCAAACTCATTGAGCAGCCCCCGGACGGTTTGACCGGTGGTTGCATGCAGCCAGCCAAATACTCGCATGGCTTCGTCGTCTTCATACCGCTGACCCGTGGTATAGGCGCCATGACTCGACAACTGGAGTTCAGCCAAGGCCCTGTTCCACTGCTCAAGGCCGACCTTATCGATACTGTATTCCGCTAACTCGGTAAAAATTATACCTAACATACTGTGCTCCGATTCCTCAGGGTGCGCTCAATCTAGACCGTAGTCAGATTGAGGCCTTATGCAAAAGTGTAGTCAAGAATCCACTAAAGTAGTCAATGGACGGTTCGCTATTCCTATTGGGTGGCGATACGGCTGCGGCGACCCGCAACGCGCATGGCAAAACGTTCCATCGGTTCATACAGGCTATTTGGTAACAGGCACAGTAGGGCGCAACCGTAGGTGATCAGTGTTCGGCTCGGTTCGTCACGCAGTATTCTGGGGTCGGTCCATAGGGCTGAGTTGATTAGCTTGAGGGCGGCCATGCCATTGCCCGAGCGAATAGCACGACGCGCTAAATAACGCTTCTGATAGGCCGCCGCCAGGCGATGCCACCTGTTGTAGAAGTCGGGGAAGTTCGCTCTGTTTTTTTCAACCGCATAGCGCCAAGCGTTAAACTGGTTGTCCAAATTGGCCGACAGGCCATTGGCGTTGACGCGGTAAAAGGTGAGCGGCTTGGCGATACCGCCAAAGGTCCAGTGTGTGGTGAGGGCAATACGTAACCAGAACTCAACATCTTCAGACTGACGCATGGTCTCGTCAAAATAGGACATTACCCAATCGCCGCCTTTAAATTCGCCTTGTCCGGTTTGCATCAGCACACTGCGCCGGATCACCGCGGCCGAGCCGTTGCCAATGGGATTACGGCAAAAGATATCCTGTGCACTGACCTGGTCGGTTTTGGGATTCTGCCCGATGCCCATCGACTGGCCCGCTTCATCGACAAAGGCCGATGCCGAATAGCTTACCCCCAGGTTGGGATTGGTGCGAAAGTGCTCGAAGTGGCTGCGCAGCTTATCGGAGTGCCAATAATCGTCCGAATCCAAGAACGCTACATATAAGCCGCTCGCATGGTTAATGCCGGTGTTGCGCGCGCCCGACAAACCGCGATTTTTTTGCTGTACGATGCGAATTCGGTGGTCGGAAAAGGACTGAGCTATGGCCAGGGTGCCATCGCTACTGCCATCGTCGATACAGACCAATTCAAAATGTTGGTAGCTCTGTGCTAAGACCGAACTGATGGCTTGATGGACGTATTTTTCGACGTTATACATCGGCATAACGACACTGAAAACCGGCTTGCTAATCGTCATAAGTTAATCCTCACTAAGGGGCCAGTGGTTGTCGACGCTACTTTTAATAGGTGTCGCAGTAAGAACCTGGCGATAAAAAATAACCAGGAAAGGCTGGCCAGGGTGGTGCACCAAGCCAGTGCTTGCGGCGATTCCGGCGCCACGACAAGCACGGCGACTAGGCTCACAACGACACAGGCAAGGGTGAGTTTGGTCTCAGCGCTGGGCCTATTGTTAGCGCGATAAAAAAAGCTGCGTGTATCGACTAACAAGGCCGGGATGGCGCTGATGCAGAGTATCGACACCAGATAAGCCGCTCCTTGCCAGCGATCACCAAATAAAATTGTCACATAGAGGGGCGCGGCTAAGGCCTGAAGCACAAAGACAGAGGAGATGGCGAATGCATAGCGCAGTGATTTACGCGCGGCAAGCTGTTCATTGCCCTGACGTATCTGTTCGCAAATATAGGGATAGAGACCGCTTAAAAAGGCGTTGATCAACGACTGACCCAAACCCACTCCGGCATTTTTGGCAAAGCTGTATAGGCCCATCAGGTC
>JBLHFL010000155.1:0-5492 GCA_047618105.1 Granulosicoccus sp. | reverse complement strand
GGCCTCGATGACTCGGCGCAGCACCCTGCAAGAACAGTTGGCTGAGCAGCAATTCGACCTGGCCACCGTGGTCGAGAATTTGCCCGAAGACGCTAACGAAGCCGACTGGGAAGCCGCGTTGGAACGCACGGCCACTAAAATTCAGCGTCTCGGTCCGATAAACCTTGCCGCGATCGAAGAATATCAAACCCAGGGCGAGCGCAAACGCTATCTGGACGAACAGGATCTGGATCTGCAAAAAGCACTCGAAGTGTTGGACAATGCGATCCGGAAAATTGATAAAGAAACCCGCACGCGCTTTAAAGAGACCTTCGATCGGGTCAACAGTGGCCTGCAGGAATTATTTCCCAAGGTGTTTGGCGGCGGGCACGCCTATCTGGAATTGACCAGTGAAGACCTGCTCGATACCGGTGTCGCGATTATGGCCCGGCCGCCGGGTAAGAAAAACAGCACCATTCATCTCCTATCCGGCGGCGAAAAGGCCTTAACGGCGATTGCCTTGGTGTTTTCAATCTTCCGGCTCAACCCCGCCCCCTTCTGTATGCTGGACGAGGTGGATGCGCCATTGGATGATGCCAACGTGGATCGTTACGCTAAATTAGTCGAAGCCATGTCGGAACACGTACAGTTTATATATATTACACACAACAAGGCGGCAATGGAGATGGCTCATCAGTTGATGGGGGTCACCATGAACGAACCGGGCGTCTCTCGTTTGGTGACAGTAAATGTCGAAGAAGCAGCCCAAATGGCGGCCATGTAACCGGCCTAGGTAGGATTTATGGAATTACGAGAAATTATCGTTGGCGTAGGTGTGTTCGCTATAATCGTCATCTTGATCGATGGACTTCGCCGCATGAAAATCAAGATCCCAACGAAAACCATGCCGTTGGATGACGACTATGAAGATCCCGAAGAATTGGCGCGCAAAGCTCAGGTGGCTCGTGAGCTGCCTAATGGCGGTGCTCGTGTTGTCCGCGAGATGTCCAGTGCGGAACAGTCCATGCTTAAGCAGCGCCTAAACCTGCGTGAGCGCGTACCCATGCTCATGGAACTTGTCGAGGTTACCGAAGAGGACGCCGATGTCGCGCTGTCCGATGAGGCAAGACAAAAGGCCGCACTGCAATCGGAGCTTGATTTTACCTTGGCCATGGCCGAAGCCGATGAGGCTATCACCGCAGCAGAGCCCGAGGCTGCGGCGATGGTCGGCGACGCGCAGGACAATGCGGTAACACCCGAGGGGAATCGAGATACCGAACATCCCACCTTCACGATGGCGGAGCTAGACCGCTATCCAGAGGCCGATTCGTTAGAGGAACCCTTCACCGAAACCGAAGCCAATCTGGAAGAAGAGCCTTATCCCTATCAAACGCCCGCTGCAGAGGCAGACGAAAGTCAGCAAGAGGCGGATTCAGTCGATCTCTATGAAGACGAGACGGAGGTCGATGATCTTCCCAGCCCTGCGGCCAAAATCGATGACAGCCCCGGCGTCTCCGTGTTTTCGCCTGAGGCGAGCTCAACAGTCGCAGAATCTCGGGTGAATCCCGGGCCAGTCGAAGAATTGGTTATTATGCACATTATGGCCAAAAATGACGGTGAATTGTCCGGCAGTGCGGTCTTGGAATTATTGTTAACGGCCGGTTTGCGGCACGGCCCGATGGATATTTTCCATTATCGCAACCCTCAAGGTTATTCCGAATTTTCGCTCGCCAATTGCGTTCAGCCGGGCACCTTCAACCCGGACAGCATGAATCAGGTGAATACGCCGGGGGTAACCCTGTTTATGCAGTTGCCTACGGCGGCCAATACCCTTGAAGCGTTCAATCATATGTACGAGATGGGCCGATATCTGGCCAAACATCTGGACGCCGACATGCTCGATGAGGATCACAACACGGTGACGCCGCAGCGTTTGGAATATTATCGGGAAAAGTTACGCTCCTTTGTTCGCTCTAAGATGATCCCTTCTTAACCGCTCTAGTGACAGGAAATGCTATGTCTGTGGTTCGCACCCATTATCTGGAGTTGATTGAACAGCTCTCCCGGTACGATTACGAATATTACGTGCTCAACGAATCAACCGTACCCGACGCCGAATACGATCGCCTGATGCTTGCACTAATCGCGATCGAGTTCGATCATCCGGATTGGATTACCCCAAGCTCACCCAGTCAACGGGTTGCGGGCCAGGCCGCCGAAGGCTTTGTTACGGTCGCCCATCGGGTGCCGATGCTGTCCTTGGACAATGCGTTCAGTGCAGAGGATCTGGCCGCCTTTGTGAAGCGGCTCCAGGATCGACTCAATAACCCCGCCCCGATCGAGTTTGCCTGCGAGCCTAAGTTGGACGGCATCGCCGTCAGTCTGCTCTATGAACAGGGTCAACTGGTGCGTGGGGCAACCCGCGGTGATGGCTCGACGGGCGAGGATATCACCAGCAACGTGCGCACCATCCGCAGTATCCCCTTGCAGCTACAGGGCGACGACTGGCCTCAAGAGCTGGAAGTGCGTGGTGAAATCTATATGCCCAAGGCCGGTTTTGAGCGGATGAACCGCCTGGCTTTGGCACGCGATGAGAAGGTATTTGTCAATCCACGCAACGCAGCCTCGGGCAGTCTGCGCCAGCTCGACTCCAAGTTGACCGCGCTGCGCCCGCTGGAAATGTGCTGTTATTCGGTCGGCTACTCAGCCGGGGGCGAGTTACCCGTCACCCAGAGTGAGCTGATGGCCCAGTTTGGCCGCTGGGGCTTGAATATAAATGCCGAGCAAGCCGTGGTGCAGGGCATCGAGGGCATCGAGGCCTACTATCAGCAGCTTGAAACTCGGCGCGATAGTCTGGCCTATGAGATCGACGGCATCGTCTACAAGGTTAATAACTTCTCGCTGCAGAACCGCCTTGGTTTTGTCTCGCGGGCCCCACGCTGGGCCATAGCGCGTAAATTTCCGGCGCAAGAAGAAATGACCCGACTGCTCGCCGTTGAGTTTCAGGTCGGCCGGACTGGCGCCCTAACGCCGGTCGCGCGGCTTGAGCCGGTTTTTGTCGGTGGGGTCACGGTCAGTAATGCCACGCTGCACAACATGGATGAAATTGAACGTTTGGATGTGCGCATTGGCGATCGAGTGATTGTCCACCGTGCCGGCGATGTAATCCCCAAGGTCGCACGCGTGGTGTTGGCCGATCGTCCGGCGACCGCCGAACGGATCGAGGTGCCGGCAGTCTGTCCCGAATGCGCCTCCAAGGTTGAGCGGATCGAGGGCGAGTCGGTCATGCGCTGCACCGGGGGCATCTTTTGCAGCGCGCAGAGGCGCGAAGCGCTCAAACACTTCGTGTCCCGCAAAGCCTTAGATATAGACGGCTGCGGTGAGAAAATTATCGATGCACTGCTCAGTGCCAACCTTATTCATTCTGCCAGTGCCCTGTTCGAGTTGCAGCTTGAGCAGCTAAGTGGCCTCGATCGTATGGGCACCAAGTCGGCTGAGAAGTTGTTGGCCGCCATCGAGCACAGTAAGCACACTACGCTAGCGCGCTTTCTCT
This sequence comes from Granulosicoccus sp., assembly GCA_047618105.1. Lineage (GTDB taxonomy): Bacteria > Pseudomonadota > Gammaproteobacteria > Pseudomonadales > Natronospirillaceae > Reinekea. The sequence goes on along the minus strand of JBLHFL010000155.1, from coordinate 1,960 downwards.
TTGCCTTGGGCATCCGCGAGGTCGGCGAAACCACTGCGCGCAATTTGGCGCGTTATTTTGCTACCATGGACAAACTGATGGCTGCCACTGAAGAGCAGCTTCTGGAAGTTGAGGATGTCGGCCCCAAGGTTGCAGCCCACGTGGTGAGTTATTTTTCCGAACTCCAGAACCGCGCCGAAGTAGCGCGCTTGATCGGGCTAGGTGTCCACTGGGACGATGAAGTTGTCTCCGAACAGGCGCTGCTGCTCAGCGGTCAAACTTGGGTGGTGACCGGTAAGATCGACCAGATGAGTCGCGACGAGGCAAAAGATTATCTGCTTCGACTGGGCGCCAAGGTGGCGGGCAGCGTATCCGCGAAAACCACGCAGGTCGTGGCAGGACCCGGGGCGGGCAGTAAATTGAACAAGGCAACCGAGCTCAATATCCCGGTAATGGACGAAGCGGACTTTATTCTCTGGCTGACCGCTCAAGGACTCTGGCAGCCCTGAATTTGACGACCTGACCGGGGCCAGCTCAGGGCAATACTAACAACCAGTTTGAGGCGGACATGGATCAAGAAACGATAGTGTATGGCATCATTAAAGATGTCGTTTCCAACGATACCCAGTTTCAGTTGCGCAGCCGACTGATTAACTGTGCCGCCTTGCTGGAATTAAAAGACCTCGATACCTTTCCGTATCTCACCAGTAGTATGTTTTCGATTCCAGAAGACGAGCTCGAACAAGGTACTTATCAGACCCAGGTGATTCATTTCGCGGCCTCCTATCAAGCCGTGGAATATCATTGGGAGCATTGGATGGAAAAGTTCGAGGCCCTATTAAAAAGTATGTATTGGGTCGCCGCTACGGTGCACTTGGAAACGGAATTGTCCGGCAAACACACCTTTTACTGGGAAAGCGCCAGTGCCTTTCATGCCCCCAGTGAAGACCTCTCAGTGCGTTGTGAATGGGAACAGGATGTATCATTTCGGTTGAATACCAGCCCATTCGTTAATTCCCGATAAAACCTTAGGATTGATAAATCACTATGATAATACCCCATGAACGACTGGCACCGGAGGTGCTAAGCGCAGTTATTGAGGACTGGTTAAGTCGGCAGTCCCAGGATTGGGTAGGCGACATTGAGGATCGGGATCAGGTGATCGAACAAGTGATAGAGCAAATGCGGTTTAAAAAACTGGTCGTTACCTGGGATGACGAAAGCCAAACCATTAACCTGGTCGATGCGGAGACGATCAGTATCTTACCAAGCTGGCCAGTGGATGAATTCAACAACGGATAAATAGGTGTCGACGGCCCAATCGTCGTCGATTTTAGCGCTCGCTGGGAATAGGCGGGCCGAATAAGTGGAGCAAAAAATAGATGATGGTGTTATTAGGCTTAGCGATCACGGTTATCGTGATTCTAGCGGTGATTGCGGGACGATTTTTATGGCAGGTTCGCCAACAGGCAGCCCAAAATGCGGAAAAACAACAGGCCTTGGCGCTGAAAACAGCGGAACAACGGGTTTATCTGGTCGAAAGTCTGCAGTTAATTGCCGGCACCGTGGTAAACAACGACCTCAACTTATCGGAGGCGACCATTCGCTGCAAGGTATTGCTGGACGCCTTACTGTTGCCGGCGGAAATACGGGCTCCCTTTGAGGTCCTCGACGAGGTCTATGAACACCTGCAGGGCTTCGATACCCATGAAGAGCGAAAGAAACTAACGTCGGCAGAACGTAAGGCCCAAGATCAAAGTCGTATCGACATTGAAGGGCGTTATCGGCAACAGCTGCTCGGTTGTTTTCAACAGCTGGTCAGCTTTCAGCCACCGGCCTAAGCTAGACTCAGGGGTCCAGTTGTATTCGATAGGCCAGTTGCAGCGACTCTGCCGGCCTAAGCGAAAAAATGAGCCACTGGATAAAGCGAATATCCGCCGGATCGAGTTCGGCATCGGCCTGAAAGAAGGTTTCGCCATCG
>JBLHFL010000154.1:0-5511 GCA_047618105.1 Granulosicoccus sp. | reverse complement strand
CCCAGCTGCTGCTGCCGTTCGGCGTCGGGTATTTGGGCGTTGGCCGAGAGCATCACGATGGGCGCTTTGACACCGGCAGCGCGTAACAGGGCGGTCAGTTCAAAACCACTTTTGCCGGGCATATTGACATCGAGTATGTAGAGGTCGGCACCGGACCCGGCAAAGTCCGCCAGACACTGCTCGGCACTGACCGCTTCGAGCACGTTAAATCCTATCGGTTGCAGCAGTTCGTTGATCAGGCCGCGCACGGTGGCATCGTCATCGACCACCATAATGGTGCGCCGGGTCCCTTGGTAGCCTTCAATACGGCGCTGCGGCGCGACCTCGGCCGGGTCATGCTCGGCCCAAGGCAGCATCAGGGCGACCTTAAATTGGCTGCCGGTGCCTAGGGCCGAGGTCAATTGAATATCGCCGCCCATAATCTCCACCAGCAGTTTGACGATGGTCAGGCCCAAACCGGTGCCCGGCACATGCGCCGTAGCACTATTTTGGACTCGCTCGAAGGGCGAGAAAATGCGCTCCTGTTCCGACTCGGCGATGCCGACGCCAGTATCGATCACCGTGAACTGCGCGACTTGGTTACGATAGCGGACATGAAACTCAACCGACCCCTGCTCAGTATATTTAATGGCATTACTGAGCAGATTAATCAACACCTGGCGCAGGCGTTTTTCATCGGCTCGAACCCAGTCGGGCAGAGGGTCGTGCAGCACCAGTTTGAGTTCAATGCCCTTGCTCTGCGCTTGCATCTGAAACATATAGGCAAGCTGATGAATCAGACCCGGAAAGGCAAATTGGCTGATATGCAGGTTAAGCCGCCCGGCTTCAATCTTGGAGACGTCGAGCAGGCCCTCAATCAGGTCGGCGAGGTATTGACCGCTGCGATGGATGGTATTGAGACCGGGCCGATGCGTTTTAGGGGTGTCCGTGCGGTCACTGAGCAGCTGGGTATAGCCGAGGATCGATTGCAGTGGGGTACGCAATTCATGACTGATACCCGATAGGTATCGGCTCTTGGCGGCATTGGCCCGCTCGGCCAATTCCTTAGCCTGTTGCAACTGCGAGTCGGTGGACTTGTGTGCGTCAATTTCCTCGATCAGTTTTTGCGTCTGAAGGTTCGACTCCCGCTGTGCTTCCACCCGGCTCTCATGCGCGAGCAGAAATAACCAAGTCACCACACCCGAGACAATCATCAGGGTAAAGAATAGGGTCCACAGGCCGCTGGCGAAGACGGTCAAATCGCCGTGCCCTTGCAGCTCCATATGTCGGTATATCAGCGCCAATAGGGCGCCGATAAACAGATTCACCAGGGCAAACCAAATCAAAAACTGACCGCTACGGCCCAGCAACTGTTCCGTCAACCACGCCGGCAGCACCTTCTTGAACCAGCGCAACGTTGTGCTAGTAGCCTCGACGGGCGGTTTGCATTGGTCTAAGCAACGGGCATCTAACGAACAGCAGAGCGAGCAGATAGTCTGTTGATACGCCGGACAATAGAGCACATCCTCCGGCTCGAAATGGTTTTGGCACAGGCTGCAATGCTGATCGACCACTGCCGACGGCGGCTCATTAGAGGTGCTAACAATAGGTTCCGGTGCGCTGCGCGCCAGATAGTATTTGCCTTGGGTGAGCCAGGCGATCAGCGGCACCAGCACAAAGCTGGTCGCAATACTCAAAAAATGGCCGAGCGTTTTCAGCCCCTCCCCGAACAGGCCTAAGTAGGCACAGAGGCCAACCGCCGTGGCCAGCGCCATCGACACCGTGCCAACCGGATTGATGTCATAAAGGTGGCCGCGTTTAAATTCGATCTGTTTTGGGCTCAGCCCGAGCGGCTTATTGATCATCAGATCGGCCGACAGACAACAGAGCCAGCTTACCGCCACCAGGGCAAAGACGCTGAGCACCGACTCCAGCGCCTGGTGCACGCCCAACTCCATCAGCAGCAGGGCCAATGCGACATTGAACACCAGCCAGACAACCCGGCCGGGATGGGAATGGGTTAGGCGCGAGAAGAAGTTTGACCAGGCAATGGAGCCGGCATAGGCATTGGTCACGTTGATCTTCATCTGCGACACGATCACCATTAGCGCCGCCAGGATCAGCGCCAAACGATCGGACTGAATTAAATATCCGAAGGCGCGTTGGTACATCAGGGTCGGATCGGCGGCGCTGAGGGCATCAATTCCTTGTGATACGGCGACGTAAGCCAGAAAAGAGCCAAGCAACATTTTCACCAATCCCACACTGACCCAACCGGGTCCGGCCAGGACCAACCAAAACCACCAGCGGCGGCTATTATCGGGTGTTTTTTCGGGCATAAAACGCAAGTAATCGACCTGTTCGCCGATCTGCGCCACCAAGGCAAAGAGAATCGATGCGGCCGCGCCAAACATCACCCAATTGAATTCATGACTGCCCGGCACAGACACCGGACTGTAGTCGACCCAGGCGCCCAATTGCTGCCATTCGTTATGCACGACCACCAATAGGGCCGCGATCTGTAACACCAACCATAGGCTTTGAGTGCCCAGTTGGAACCGACTGATCGCGGTGATGCCACGGATCACAATGGGTATAACCGCAGCGGCACAGATTAGGTAGGCCAGTGCCAAGGGTATGCCAAACAGTAGGTTCAGGGCGGAACTGAGAATGGCCGCCTCGATGGCGAAAAAAATAAAGGTAAAAGAGGCATAGATAAGCGAGGTAAGGGTCGAACCGAGGTAACCGAAACCGGCTCCTCGGGTCAACAGATCGATGTCCAAGCCGTGCTTGGCACTGTAATAGGCGATCGGCAGACCGGTGACAAAAAAGATCAGGCAGACCACTAGGATCGCCGCTACCGCATTGACGAAACCATAGGCCAGCGTCACCGCAGCGGCCAAGGCTTCCAATGCCAAGAAGGCGGTCGCCCCGAGCGCCGTGCGGCCGACCATGCCAATGCTCATCGTCCTGCCCTTGCGCGCGGTAAAACGCAAGGCATAGTCTTCTAGGGTCTGATCGGCCACCCACTGGTTATAGTGACGCCGGACCTTGAGAATTTTGTGCGCACTTTTTGTGCCGTCCGGTACCGCTGTCATGTGTTACTGACCATTTATGAACCAATACAGTGCCTGGGTGTAATTCTAGCGCACCAAAACGAACCAAGAGCCGCCTGACTGGTCGAGACAAGGGAGGTTTTTTGCGCCTGAACTGATCTATAGCAGCGAATGTGCCAACTGTTGATGCTTATGGTCTATCTGCCGGAATGGTATGGGCTGACGCGGAAACGGAATTAACGATAAGATTTTTTAAACGATCAAAAAACTAGCCACTAGATAAAAAAAAGATAAAAAAAAGGCGCATACATGGCGCCTTTTATTACTAAAACATCGATAAATTAGATCTTTTCGATGTTCTCGGCTTGCGGGCCTTTTTGACCTTGGGTGACGTTAAACTTCACCTTATCGCCTTCGGCCAGTGTTTTAAAGCCGCCACCGGCGATGGCACTGAAATGGGCAAACACATCCGGGCCGCCTTCTTGTTCAATAAAGCCAAAACCTTTCGTTTCGTTAAACCATTTAACGGTGCCAGTTACTGAATCGGTCATGATATTTTCCTATTAATCTATGAGTAAAAGAATGCCCATTGGGCGGGTAGACTAGAATATTGCATTTACTTATAAACTACAGGACGGAGCTAAATCTCAAACTTCGAAGTGACGTAGATAAGACACATTTTCCAGCTAGGAGATAACTATATTTGAGTTGTTATTGCCGCGTCAACTGTCCGCTAATGAATTTTTTAATGGTACCGATGTGGCGTCCATAACTAGCTCAGCAGCTGTTCGTCAGCACCACTGTATTGGGCTTCGTTGAGACAATCGATCAGGCTGTGCACACTTCGTTCCTGATGGACCCCGACATCGATCATCAACAGGTAGCGGCCGGCATTAATTTCGCGATGAAAATGGCGCAAATGTACATTTTCAGGGGTAAAACTCACCAGGGTGCCGACCCAGGTGCTAAACAGCAAGAGCAATACAACCAAGGCAAATTGGGCGATGCCAGAGTAGACCAGACCGAGTCCGAAATGGCCGAACAGCAGGGCCATGGCGGCCATCAACAAGCCGATCAATAGGCCATTTAAGGCCCTGCGAACACGTTCAAGCCGATCGAAAATATTTAAGCCGTTTAGGTGTCGAGTTACCAGGCCACCGGAGCCCTTACTGAGCACATGTATTTGATTAAAATCAATGCCATTGCGGACCAGCTCTTCGGAAATGTGCTCTGCGTAGTCCAGTTGGTCGGTGAGATAGTACAGGCGTTTCATGCTGTCCTCCATTACACTGCGGATCGCGTGCCATGCCGATCCAGTGTCGAGCAGACAGTGCCAGCGGATCATCACTGCTTAACTGTAGGCCACTTTGTCTATTTGGAGATTTCACTTTTGTGCCTTTTTGTAATGCTTGCCCATGTCTGAGTCCGTTCTGTTAATCGCCAAAAATTGGCCCGAACCGAACTCCACAGCGGCTGGCCGACGCAGTCTGGACCTACTGGCGTTGCTGCAGACGCGCGGTTATGTCATTCATGTTGCCTGCGCGGCTGAACCGACGCCCTTTCAGACCGATCTGAGTGCTCTGGGTATCCAGACTCATGCCATTGCCGTCAATGACGCCGACTTTGACCCTTGGCTAGCGGACTTAGCGCCAGCCATCGTTATTTATGACCGTTTTGTTATGGAAGAACAGTTCGGCTGGCGCGTTCAGACCCAGCTTCCGCAGGCCATGACCCTGATCGACACCAGCGACCTGCATTGTTTGCGCGTGGCGCGTGAGACGGCGCTCAAAGGTGAACAACCGATCGATCTCTTTAATGCGATCGCCCTGCGCGAAATCGCGGCCATCAGTCGAACCGATATCAGCGTGATGATTTCCCAAACGGAAATTGACCTATTGCACCAACACTTTCATATCAGCCGGGACAAACTGCTTTACCTGCCCTTCCTGGTGACACCACCGGATCCACTCAGGCAACCGGGCTTTGACGCTCGAGAACATTTGGTGATGATTGGTGGCTTTAAGCACGAGCCGAATCGAGACGCGACCCGCTGGCTGAAGACGGTTATCTGGCCGATCCTGCGCCCCCTCTTGCCGAACAAGTGCGAAATGCACGTCTATGGCGCCTATGCCGACCATGCCATGAATCAGCTGCAGGCGCGCAAAGACCGATTTTTCATCAAGGGTCGCAGTGCCGATGCCCTGGCAACGCTCAGCCAGTATCGACTCAATCTTGCGCCGCTGCGCTTTGGCGCGGGCCAAAAGGGCAAGATCCTCGAGGGCTGGCTCACCGGGACACCCACCCTGACCACCCCAATTGGCGCAGAGGCCATGGCGAGCGAAACCCAGCTCGGCTATCGACCCAGTGCCAACCCGGATGAGTTTGCCCAATTGGTTGCTGCCGCCTATCACGATTCGGCACGCTGGGCCGAGTTGCAGAGCAATGGCTATCGAATTCTGCAACAGAATTTTACTCG
>JBLHFL010000153.1:0-5522 GCA_047618105.1 Granulosicoccus sp. | reverse complement strand
CGACCTTTGGATATCAGCTCACAGCCCGGTCTGAAAAGTTTGTTAACGACTATGTGCCGCTGACCGATAGGCTGCAAGAGCTGCTAACGGCGGTAGAAGTTAAAAAATGAACAGCAATGAGGAGCATATTGAGCAGGAGGAGCATTGGGTTTCTGTCAGTGATTTGATGGCCGGACTGATGATGGTGTTTCTGCTGATTGCGATTGTGTTTATGGTCAATGCTGAGCGCGAGCGTAACAAGGTTCGGGACGTGGCCGTGCTCTACGATCGCTTGCGGACTCAGCTATACCAAGATTTGCTCGTCGAGTTCGCGCCCGATCTAGAACAGTGGGGGGCTGAAATTAGCCCGGATTTGAGTATTCGATTCGGTCGGCCAGAATTAATTTTCGACAAGGGTGCTAATAAACTAAAAAGTGGTTTTGAGGACATTCTGCAGGATTTTTTCCCCCGCTACCTGGGTATTATTACCTCGGCGAAATATAGGGACGATATAGCCGAAGTGCGTATCGAGGGTCACACCTCGAGCGGTTGGTTAGGACAGGCCGATGATACTGCCTATATCTTGAATATGGGTCTGAGCCAGGAGCGAACTCGTTCAACCTTGGACTATCTTTTACTGTTGCCCGACGTTCAGCAGGAAAAAGACTGGTTAAAGGCCCATATGACTGCCAATGGCCTGTCGTCATCTAAGCCGATAACCAACACGGACGGCGAAGAAGATCGTGAACGCTCCAGACGCGTTGAATTTCGGCTGCGGACCGATGCCGAGAGCCGTATCGCGGCCATCTTAGAGGGTTATCAATAGCCTCTATGTCCTTACCCGATTTTACCGAATTCGACCCCTTTAACAGTTTGCGGGCCCAGATGGGCACCGACCGGCTGGGTTTTTTCGAGCTTTTTGATCCGGCCTTCCACTTAACTGGTATTGAGCGCTCCGAACTGGCCCATGGGGGGCTGACTGTTTCCCGGCACGAAGTGAGATCCCTGTTGGATTTCACCCTGGTATACAAGAACTCGCGGCTAATCGTACTAGACGGTCAATGCTTTCATCTGGCGGAATGTCCGAACCTGCCGCGAAGTGAAAATTTGCATATCAGTTCGTCCTTAGCCCCCTTGGACGGCGCTGGTAGTGTCTGCTCGACCTGCCTGCAAAAACTCCAATATCAGGGCTACGACGCACACAAAGCGCGCAAGGAAAGTTACAGCCGCGAGGTCCTTGATCGCTTTAGTTTGGACCAGTTTTGGACCGATTTTCATCTCTATCCGGTATCAGAGAAGCGGGACATACGTAAAAGTTTAACTAGGAGTGAAAGTTGACCCCTTTCCAGCTATGGTTTTGGTTATAATGCCGCAAAATATCAATTTGGATTTAAGGATAATTCCCATGGTGAAGAAATTAATACTGTTAGCAACAGTCCTAGGTTTATCCGCTTGCGCCACGACCCGGCTGCCAGCCAACCTGTCCAGCGCGATATTGAACAGCGACGACCTCGTCACGGTAAATGATGGTCTACCAGCCTATTTGCTGATGATCGACGCCCTGTCCGCGACCTATCCGAAAAGCGAAAGCCTGCATTTGACCGCGGCATCACTCAATGGTTCCTATGCCGGAGTGTTTGTCCCGGATCAGCAAAAGGAGCGCAAAAAACGGATGTCTGAAAAAGCCTTAAAGCATGCGGCGATCGCCTTCTGCCTCTATGATAAAACAGCCTGCGACCTGCAGAGCGCCGATCCAGACGGCTTTGCAGGCCGTATTGCACGTTGGAATAGCGTGGACGATCTGCCTTATCTGTATGCCTTGGGCACCAGTTGGGCCAGCTATATACAGGCTAACACCGACGATTGGTTGGTGATTGCCCAGCTGGGGCAGGCTGAATCACTATTAAAACAAGTGGTTAGCATTGAGCCGGAATATGAAAAGGGCACGGCCTTAGTCTATCTGGGTGTGATGGGCAGTGTCTTGCCACCGAGCTTAGGCGGCAAACCGGATATAGCCCAGGCTTATTTTGAAGCGGCCTTGGCGGCGGGCAAGAACGAAAACCTTATTATTCACGTTTACTATGCAGCCGAGTTTGCTCGTCTGATGTTTGACCAAGAACTCCACGATAAGTTGCTTCAGCAAGCGTTAAGCCTCGACCCGTATGTTGAAGGTTACACCTTGCAAAATGTGTTTGCCCAACAGCAGGCCCGACAGTTGCTTGAATCATCGAACGATTATTTTTGATAGAGGTTTTTATGTTCCGAACGCCGATTATATTGGCCATGACACTGCTGTTTTGCTCTGGTTTGCAGGCGAAGGTGTTTAAAATTTCGACCGAATACCCAGATGGCAACGCCGTTTTAAACGAATTGCGCGCCGTTGGCGAGCGCATAGAGGCGAAAACTGAAGGCCGGGTAACCTTTAAATTTTATCCGGGTGGCGTAATGGGCGATGGCACCGCGGTGCAGCGCAAAATTCGCATCGGTCAATTGCATGGCACCTTTATTCACAGCGGAGCCTTAGCCGAATCCTATAAAAACTCACAGGTCTTGAATGCCCCGCTGTTGTTTCGCGACTTTGATGAGGTCGACGCCGTCAGAGCGGAATTTGATCCAATCCTGAATCAGGGTTTTATTGACAGCGGCTGGCACACCTATGGCCTCATTGAGGGCGGCTTTGCCTATGCCATGACCGCCGTCCCGGCGACCGATATCGAGACCCTAAAGAGCCAAAAACTCTGGTTGCCGGCCAACGATCCCTTTTCTGAAAAAATAGCCAGGGCCTTCGATATCAGTCCGATCGTTTTGAACATTGGTGATGTTCTTACGGCATTGCAGACCGGCGCTATCGATGCAATTGTGACACCTCCAGTGGGCGCCATTACCCTGCAATGGTACAGCCGAACTAAATATCTCACCGACGCGCCCTTCATGTACACCTACGGCGTGATCGCCTTGGCTGAAAAAGCCGTGCAGCGACTCAGCGAGGCGGATCAAGATATTTTGGCCGCAGAGCTAACCGCATCCAGTGAAACACTCGACACCATGGCCCGGACTGATAACTTAAAGGCCTTCACCGCGCTGGAGTCATTGGGTATTAATATCGTCCAGCTCGCCCCGGAAGTGCGAGCCGCGTTTGAGCAGGAAGCCGCACAGGCAACCGAAAAGTTGATCGAGTCGGGTGAAATTGAACAGGCCCTCTATGATCGTATAATGGTTGTACTGGATCGCGTTCGAAATCCATAAAACCGTCTAGTAGATGGGAGTTGAGGTTGGTTTGTTAAAAAAAATAGGCGATTTTTGGGCCTTGACCGAACGGATGGCACTGGTCGCGGTGTTGTTATCGATGATTGGCTTCGCTGTGCTGCAAATAGTATTGCGCAATGTCTTCGACAGCAGCTTGTTTTGGATTGATCCGCTTAATCGCCTATTGGTGCTTTGGTTGGCGATATTAGGGGCCATGGTTGCCACAAGAGAGCAGGAACATATCTCAATCGATGTGCTTAGACATTACGCCTCGGGTGCTGGCCTGCTTCTATTGGTGCGCCTGACATCCGCTTTTGCTGCCCTGGTCTGCGGCCTAATGACCTACCACTCCGCCCGCTTTGTTTATTTTGAAATGATTGAGCAGATGCCCACCTTCTCTAATCTGCCCGCCTGGCCATTTGAACTGATAATGCCGCTCGGGTTTTTAGTTATGACACTTCGCTTTGCCTTCGCGACCATTGTCCCCAAACAGGTTATTCCATCATGAGCGCTGCACTATCCGGCTTACTACTGCTCGCCGCGCTGATTGGGGCGCCGCTTTTTACCATTATCTTAGGTGGCGCTGCGCTGGGCTTTTGGAGCTCAGGCATCGATCTGATGGTCCTGCCCATTGAACTTTATCGATTAACCGAAAACACCCTGCTAATGGCCTTGCCGCTCTTTACTTTTGCCGGCTATCTACTCAGTGAAAGCAAGACCGCAGATCGTTTAGTGCGCCTGTCTGAAGCGGCTCTGGGCTGGCTGCCCGGTGGTATGGTGTTGATATCCCTGCTGGCTTGCGCGTTTTTTACTATGTTGACCGGCGGGTCCGGTGTCACCATCGTGGCCTTGGGCGCCTTATTGGTGCCAGCTTTGAAGCAGGCCGGTTATACCGATAAGTTCGCCATCGGCCTGGTCACCACCTCTGGTAGTATGGGTCTGCTGTTGCCGCCGGCCATCCCGCTTATCCTCTATGGGATTGTTGCCCAGCAGATGAATGTTGCCATAAACATACAGGATCTCTTTATTGCCGGCCTAATCCCGGCATTTTTGATGATTCTGTCACTGTGGGGTTATGGCTTATGGAGTCAGCGGCACCAGATTATCCCGCTTATCCCATTCAACTGGCGCACCCTGGCCAAAGAAGCCAAGAATTCAAAATGGGAACTTGGGATCCCCTTCATCGTTCTGGGCGGTCTCTTGTCCGGTTGGCTGGTGATTTCGGATATAGCCGCAATCACCGCGCTATATGTTCTGATCATTGAGGTTTTTATCTACAAGGACGTGACACTCAAGGCCTTACCCCGTATCGCCACCGAGGCGATGAAAATGGTAGGCGGCATCCTGCTTATCTTGGGCGTGGCCCTGGCCTTTACCAATCTATTGGTCGACTTGGAGATGCCCGCCAAGGTATTTGACTGGGTCAAAGCCAATATCGATAGCCGCTGGGCCTTCTTGTTGTGCCTTAATATCGGTCTGTTGGCGCTGGGCGCCATCCTGGACATATTTGCAGCGTTGATCATTATTGTACCGTTAATATTGCCAGTGGCACTGGAATATGGCATCGACCCCATCCATTTAGGCATTATTTTCGTTGCCAATATGCAGATTGGTTATTTTACGCCCCCGGTCGGTATGAACCTCTTTATTGCCAGCTACCGCTTTAAGAGGCCTATTACCGAACTCTATAGGGCGACCATTCCGATGATGTTTGTACTGATGTTCGTGGTCTTGGTGATCACCTATTGGCCAGATATGGTATTGTTTTTTGTGCGCTAGTTATTTTCGGGTGAGAGTGAGCTAAATGTTTGACTTCATTAAGAAAAACTATACAATGCGCGTCACTTTTAGGAAGCTTAGAACTTGTTTTGAGAGTCCTAAAGGGGTCGGAAGACGATAAATTCAGCGTTATGGGTGTGTAGCTCAGTTGGGAGAGCATCGCCCTTACAAGGCGAGGGTCAGCGGTTCGAACCCGTTCACACCCACCATAATGCGGAGCGGTAGTTCAGTTGGTTAGAATACCGGCCTGTCACGCCGGGGGTCGCGAGTTCGAGTCTCGTCCGTTCCGCCACTTTCCTCAAGTCTAAAGAGAACGCTTAGGTTGACACCTTAGCAGCGCGACCCAAGGTTCTTCGAACCTAGATCGCGAGCCGGAATGCCGGACCATCGGTCTCGTCAGTTTCGCCAAGCTTGCCTCAAGTCTAAAGAGGGCGCCGAGGTTGACACCTTAGCAGCGCGACCCAAGGTTCTTTGAACCTAGATCGCGAGCCGATACATTATCCTATTTGTGTATCGTT
>JBLHFL010000152.1:0-5589 GCA_047618105.1 Granulosicoccus sp. | reverse complement strand
TGGCGACGCCACCATGAGCCTCGAAGACATGATCAATCAGGGAGTGCGCGAGGCCTATGCCCTGCCCGACAATGTCTTGCGTGCCTCGATCTTGGCCGACCCGGACGGTGCTAGAACCAACACCAAAGACAATACCCCCGCAGTGATCCATACCCGCTTAGTGCCCGGCGCTACCATCGATATTCAGGTCGCGGCCAAGGGCGGCGGCAGTGAGGCTAAGGCCAAGTTTGCCATGTTGAACCCATCCGACTCGGTGGTCGACTGGGTTCTAAAGATGATCCCAGAGATGGGGGCCGGCTGGTGCCCGCCGGGCATGATCGGCATCGGCATTGGCGGTACTGCTGAAAAGGCCATGATACTGGCCAAAGAAAGTCTGATGGCACCAATCGATATTCAAGCGTTACAGGCCAAGGGTTCGAGTAATAGGGCCGAGGAACTGCGCCTGGAGTTGTTTGATAAGATTAATAAGCTGGGCATCGGTGCCCAGGGTTTAGGCGGCCTAACTACAGTATTGGATGTTAAGGTACTGGATGCGCCCACCCACGCGGCCAATAAACCGGTTGCGATCATCCCCAACTGTGCCGCCACGCGCCACGCTCATTTCACGCTCGACGGCAGCGGCATCGCCGATCTGCCCGTGCCGACGCTCGACGACTGGCCGGCCATCGTTTGGGAAGCCGGTCCGTCGGCGCGCCGAGTCAACCTCGACACCCTGACCAAGGCCGAGACGCAAACCTGGCAGCCCGGCGAAACCCTGCTCTTATCGGGCAAAATGTATACCGGTCGCGATGCCGCGCACAAACGCATGGTCGATATGATCAATAAGGGCGAGCCCTTGCCGATCGACTTGACCAACAAGGTGATTTATTACGTCGGCCCGGTGGATCCCGTGCGCGAAGAGGCGGTCGGTCCCGCCGGCCCAACGACGGCGACCCGCATGGACAAGTTCACCGATACGGTACTGGAGCATACCGGCCTGATTTCGATGGTCGGCAAGGCTGAACGCGGACCGATCGGCATCGAGGCGATCAAGAAGCATAAGGCGACCTATCTGATGGCCGTTGGCGGTGCCGCCTATCTAGTCTCGAAGGCAATCCGCAGCGCCAAGGTGGTGGCCTTTGCCGATTTGGGCATGGAAGCGATCTACGAATTTGTGCTCGAAGAAATGCCAGTCACCGTTGCAGTGGACTGCAATGGCGTGTCGGTACACAGCACCGGGCCACAGGAATGGGCCGCAAAGATTGCGGCAAAAGAAATCGTTTAAGCAGCTGTTTGGTAACCACAGGGCCGCCATGCTCCCCAGGGAAGTATGGCGGCCTTGCCAAGGGGCTTGCGCTAAGCCCTAGTGCAGCTTGTCGTCGAAGTCTTCAACAGGATCATCCAGCTCGTTATGAATCATCAGGACGTCCATATCGGTTAATTGATCGTAAATGGCGTCCATTTCGGTCAACAACATATCCAGCCAATCCTTAAACATCGGCGCGCTCAGATGCTTCAGCGGTATCGCTAGGGTCAGCAGCATGCGCGGCACGTCCTCATCATCCATGGAAATCATCACCTTCAGCAGACTGAAGTCATAATTCATAAAATGCACGGCGCCTTGCAGTGGTAACACCGCTGAGGGTCGAATGGCAATCTCGGTTAGCACCGAGCAGCGATCGGACTCGACGAAACAACGGGCTTCGAGCACTCCCGGCCGACCTTCCCACACTGGCAAATGTATCCCTTCACAGTCTGAACAGACGTAGGCTTCCAATGAGCAAGCCTCTATCCAGCTTTGTACTTGATCACGCGATAAGGCTTTCATGCGGTCCTCAACAATGAGACTCAATAAAACAGCGGCAGATTGTAGTGGGTTCTGGGCGAGTTTGCACTGCGCCGAGCGGCCATTATCGCGACAGGACTCGAAATGCACCCGACTTTAGCGTTATGCTAGCGCCTTTGCGATTCAATCCCCTGGAGTCATCATGTTTGAACAGATTCAGGCCCCCGCGGCCGACCCGATTTTATCGTTAATCAGCGAATTTAAGAATGATGCACGGACCGATAAAATTGATCTGGGCATCGGTGTCTATCGCAACGATAAGGGCATCACGCCGATCATGGCTGCCGTGGCCCGAGCCGAACAGACTCTGCTGAAGACGGAATCCACCAAGGCCTATCAAGGCTTGGTCGGCGATGAAAACTTTAACCTCGCCATCCAGTCACTACTCTTGGGTGGCACATCGGCGATGGCGCGCGCCAGCACCCTGCAAACACCGGGTGCCAGCGGTGCCTTGCGCAATCTGGCCGATCTGCTCGCCTTTGCACGGCCCAATGCCACCGTCTGGATCAGCAACCCCAGCTACATCAATCATCGCCCTATTATGCTTCGCGCCGGTTTGGCCGTGCAGGAATACCCCTATCTGAACCCGGTGACCAAGGCAGTGGATGAAACCGCGATGCTGGCCCAAGTGGCCCAATTGGGACCGGACGATGTCCTGCTGTTACACGGTTGCTGCCACAATCCAAGTGGCGCCGATCTAAGCCTAGCGGCCTGGCAGCGGATCGCCGAGTTGGCTCAGCAACGCGGTTTTCTACCCTTTGTCGATATTGCCTATCAGGGTTTGGGCGACGGCCTCGAAGCTGATGCCCAGGGCCTGCGGCTACTGGCCAACGCCGTGCCAGAGCTGATGATCTCTACCTCCTGCTCGAAAAACTTTGGCCTCTATCGGGAACGCACCGGTGCTGCCATCCTGGTCGGCGAGGATGCCAGCCATGCGCATAATGGCCGCGCGAAGATGTGTGAATTGGCGCGCGGCAGCTATTCGATGCCGCCCTCGCATGGCGCTGCGATCGTCAGTACCATTTTGGCCGATGATGAACTCAATGGCCTCTGGCGGGCCGAACTCGACACCATGAACCTGCGCATCAACGGCTTACGTTCGGCTCTGGTCGAGGGTTTCCGCATTGCCACCCAAGGCGAAGACTATGACTACTTTGGTCACCACAAGGGCATGTTCAGCCTGACCGGGCTCAGTGATGCCAAGATCGCTCGCCTCAAGGCGGAATACGGTATCTATATCGTCAGCGGTGGCCGCGTCAATATTGCTGGCCTGCAGCTCAACGAGGTTGATGCGTTGGTCGCGGCCGTTGTCGCGGTCAATCGTTAGGCCTGAACCCATGTGCTCGACTGACCATCACCCAGTGCCGGACCGGCCGCCGACGTCGGTAAACCGCCTTGCTTAGGCCACTGCGCCCGGGTCACCTCTTGATGATCCTAGTGCTGGCGGTGACGCCGCTGTTTTTTGTCGGCGGGCCGAGCGCCGTTGCCTTACCCTTTATCCGCTATGGCTGGAATCTCGGCCATATAGGCTTCTTTTTCCTGGCCACCGGCCTCTACTGCTCATTCCGGCCCATCACCCGTTGGCCACAGGTCGCCCTAGTCCTGGCGAGCATCTTCGTTCTGAGTTTGCTGCTTGAGCTGATTCAACATCAGGTCGGACGCGAATTCAGTAGTCGGGATATGCTGCGCAACCTGGTTGGTGCCACTCTGGCACTGTTTTGGCGCGCGCGAGCGCACCTGCATCCTAGTCTGATCAGTTTTGCGATCCTACTGCTGCTGCTCGATCTGAGTGGCTTCGCCTGGACGGCACAGCAGGATCTGCGGCGGCAAAACCGAGCGCCTCTCATTGAGAATTTCGAACAGGGAGACTCACTGGCCCATTGGCATGGGATGACTGAAATCAGTCCGGATCGAGTAGTTGAGGGCCGCTTCGCCGGCCAGGCGCGACTCAAGGCTGGCCGTTTTTCAGGCGTAAGCCTCGCGCCAACGTTGGCCGACTGGCGCGGTTACCAGCAGCTGCAACTGCAGGCACACAATCCCAGCAGCAGGGTGCAGGTGTTGACCGTTCGCATCAATGACCGAGCCCATGAATTGTCGGCTCACTTGTATTCGGATCGCTATAATCAGAGCTTCGAACTGACGCCGGGTTGGAACCACATTAGGGTGCCCTTGGCGGCGGTCCAATCGGCGCCGGCTGGGCGTGCGATGGCGATGGACGGTATATATCGCGTGGGACTGTTTTTTGCCCAACTCGACGCGCCGCTGCTGTTAACCTTGGATAATATCCGCCTATCTTCAGACTAAACCCGAGTCGACATCATTGAGCACGGTCACCGCATCGGCCTGGGCTTCGAAGAAGAAGCAATTGCGCCTATTGGTGTGACAAGCTGGGCCCTGTTGATCGACCAGCAGCAGCAAGGTATCGCCATCACAATCGGCGCGCAGCGCCACCAGTTGTTGTCGGTGACCCGAGCTTTCGCCCTTGCGCCAATAGGTTTGGCGCGAGCGCGACCAATAACAGACCTGACCGGTGGCCAGGGTTTCGCTAATCGACGCCAGATTCATCCAGGCCATCATCAGCACCTCGCCACTATCGTGCTGTTGGGCGATCGCTGGGATCAAGCCATCGGCATTGAATTTCAGTGCCTCGATAAACGCCTGTTTATCGATTTGTGTCTGGGCGGGCGCCCGTTCCCATTGTTTAAACATGTTGACCTCAGAGAATGAAAAATAAAACCAGCGGAATAACCGCTAGGCTACCAACATTGGCGAACAGCACAATGGCCGCGACCTTATCAGGTTGTTGCTGGTACTTGTCGGCCAAGAGGAAGTTCAGGATCGCCGGCGGCAGGGCGGCGAACAACCAAACCATTTTCTCCAGCGTCTCGGGTAGCTCAACCCAATGGATAAAGAGCGCTGCCGAGGTCAGGCCCAATACCGGCGCCGCGATTGCGCCCGCCAACCCGATGCGCCAGCCGTGAAAATCCAAGTTCACCAACCGGACGCCTAGGGCAAAGAGCATCAAGGGTACGGCGACATCGCCGAGCATGCTCAGGCCGGTAACCAACCAGGGCGGCAGGCTGATCTTTAACACCGATAGGCTAATGCCGATCAGCGAAGCGATAATGATCGGCTGTTTCAAAAAGCTAAGTGAGCGCTTCTTCGGACTGAGGAGCCAAATTCCAACGCTAAAATGCAGGATGTTTTCTAAGATAAAGAGAATCAGGATGGCTGGCAAATACTCTTCGCCAAAGGTCAACACCAGCAAAGGTATGCCCAAGTTACCACTGTTTTTAAACATCATTGGTAGCGCAAAGGTCTTCCATTCGACGTTCAAGAAACGATAGAACAACAACACGAACAGACCCGGCAACAGGGTAATGACGGTGCCCATCAGAATCAGTCCGCCATAGGCTGAAATGTCGACCGGCGCGCTGGCGAAGACACTGAGGATCAAGATGGGCACAAACACATCCAAATTAATGGTGTTCGCCGCTTCCATATTGGGCTTTTTAAAACGGCTATAAAAAAATCCCGCCAACACCACAAAACAGATCGGCGCGACGATTTCAAAGATACGGTATGCCATAAAGAAGCCTAGTTGCGTGTGGCGCAGATCCTACTCTTATTGATTACAGAAAACTCAGCCCTAAGACGATAGTATGGCAATGGCAAGGCGGGCCAATGCTAGGCCTCGGCTCTGTCGGCTTTTACCATGGCGTGTAAACTGAGCCACCAGAGCCAACAGAATAGCAGCTCATATA
>JBLHFL010000151.1:0-5608 GCA_047618105.1 Granulosicoccus sp. | reverse complement strand
CAGTGGCAAGAGCGTGTTATGGCGCGCATCGCCAGTGGTATTCAACAACTCAATGAGCAGGGCAACCTAAATATTGCTGTGCTCGGTTACGGGTCTGGCGCCTATTGGGCGGGCCGCTATCTCGCTGAACGGGTGCCGCCCGAAGAGGCCTTGGGCTATGCCTTGATTCTCTGGCAGTCTCCCGCCCTTCAACCCGACCTGGCGGGGTATGTCGGCCAACTCACCATTCCGATACTCGATC
The DNA here is from genome assembly GCA_047618105.1 of Granulosicoccus sp. GTDB lineage: Bacteria > Pseudomonadota > Gammaproteobacteria > Pseudomonadales > Natronospirillaceae > Reinekea. The sequence goes on along the minus strand of JBLHFL010000151.1, from coordinate 5,367 downwards.
TCTATATGGGTGATGATCCGGCCCAGGATCGGGCGGCCCAGCAACGAAAGGCGGCGGCCGCGCGAGCCAAACATCCAGATTATTTGCAGATACACGATGCCAATCGACAGGTCTCCTATGGCGCACCAGCAATCGATCGGTCAACGCGCCGCATTTGGGGCTGGTTGCGCACTCATGCCGGGGGCGAGGAAATACAGGCCGGCGATTGAGCGGGGTTTAGCCCTCATCGGATGCCAAGCTAAGGCTCTAAACAAAGGTTTCGGTAAAGACCTGCCTCAAAGTGACGACTAACTCATGACGGCTTAGCTCACATGCTATATTCTTCGACTTTGCTTCTTAGTGGATCTGAATATGGAACGTTTTATCGAACGACTTATGTATGCTTCACGCTGGATAATGGCCCCCGTGTATCTTGGCCTTAGCCTGATTTTGGTGGCATTGGCCATTAAATTTTTCCAGGAAATCGTTCATGTCTTTCCCATTGTCTTTTCGATTAACGAAGTCGACCTTATTTTGGTCATCCTATCGCTTATCGATCTGACGCTGGTTGGCGGCTTGGTGGTCATGGTGATGTTTTCCGGTTATGAAAACTTCGTCTCCAAACTGGATATAGATGAGGACAGCGAGAAGCTATCCTGGCTCGGCCGAATGGATCACGGCAGCCTAAAAAACAAAGTTGCCGCCTCAATCGTGGCGATATCGTCGATCCATCTGCTCAAAGTCTTTATGAATGTGAGCAATATCGACAATGAGAAGATCATGTGGTATCTGCTTATTCACATCACCTTTGTACTCTCAGCCTTCGCCATGGGCTATCTCGATCGGCTCTTACACGCCAAATAAACTACCGCATTGGCTAGTCAGAGCATGGCGCGCAGGCGACTTACAGGGTCCTAGCCGGGGGCGCTATGACACCTAGCCATCAGTCAGCGCAAAGGGGTCCTTCTGCTGCTGCAGCTGATACATATGCTGGTACAGTCCATCTGCTGCCATCAGCTCGCGGTGGCTGCCCTGCTGCTGGATATGACCTTGATGCAAGACATAGAGTCGGTCCGCCTCGCGTACCGTGCTCAGCCGATGCGCGATGGCAATGAGCGTGACTTGACCGCGCAAACGCATCAGAGACTTCTGAATCAGCGCCTCGGTGTGGCTATCGATATTGGCAGTGGCCTCATCGAGAATGAGGATCTTGGGTTTCCGCGCCAGGGTGCGGGCCAGGCTGAGCAACTGACGTTGGCCGGTGCTGAGGTTTTTACCGCGTTCGGTCAGCACCGTCTGGTAGCCATCGGAAAAGCCCATCACGGCATCGTGCAGTTGGGCCTGCGCCGCCGCCTCGATCACCTCCTGATCGGTCAAATCCAAATTAAGCCGGATATTGTCGGCGATGGTCCCGGCAAAGATAAAGGGGTCCTGCTGGACAAAGCCGACCAAGCCGGTTCGAGTCAGCTTATCCATCGTGGCTATATTCGCACCGCCAATAGAAATGCTGCCCATCTCGAGCCGATAGAAATCCATCAACAAGGCCATCAAGGTACTCTTGCCCGAACCGGTGTGGCCCACTATGCCGATAAAATCCCCACCGGCGACCTCAAACTCAATACCGCTTAACACCGGCTGCACGCCATCGTAACTGAACGAGGGCACATCGAAGCGAATATCGGTACCCTGCGGTGCCTGCGGGCTGGTAATAGGGGCGACACTCGGTTCGTCGAGCAAGGCAAAGACCCGACTGGCCGAGACCAATGCCTGCTGAGCCATATTGAGCCGAGAGGTCATGTCGATCAATGGCTCGGTAACAGTGCCCAAATAGTTGATAAAGGCATAGATCACCCCGATCTGGATCGTCCCAGTCGAGCTCAGCTCGATCACGCCAAAACCAAACAGCAGGGCCGACAACAACAACAGATAGACCAGATCGATCAGAGCGCGCAACAGAAAACCATCGATCACCAGATTGCGAATCTTGGCTCGATAATGATCGGTACTGGTTCGTTTAAACGCTTGTTGAAACGCCTTTTGCTGATTCATCAGCTGGATAACCGCCATGCCCTCGATGCTCTCGTTGAGCCGCGCGTTAATGTCGCTGAGCAAACTGCGTACGCGCTGAAAGATTGGTGTGGAGAGTTTTTGGTAGGTCCACATAATTAGCAGGACAATCGGCACCAAGGTGGCACAGATCGCCATCAGGCGCAGATCCAGGATCGCCATGGCGATGAGGATGCCCAAGACCCGCACGCTATTTTGCACAAATACCGAGATCACATTGACATAGAGGTCTTTGATCGCCTCGGTATCGTTGGTGATCCGACTGATCAGACTGCCGGTCGCGACCTTGTCGAAGTAGGCAATGGGCAAGGTCAATACATGCGCAAAAACTTGCTCGCGTAAGGTTTGGATTACGTCGAGGGCAATACGATTAAAGCGCATCGCTTGTAAGTAGTAGGTGCCCGCGCCAATCAACTGCGACAAAGTATAGATGGCCGCTAGGGTCCAAATCGCTGGCATATCCCAATTGGTCGGTCGCAGATAGTCATCGATAAAGACCTTAATCAAATAGGGACCGAGCACACTGGAACTGGTGGCCAACAGGAGCAGCAAAAAGGCCTCGACAATGGTCTTGCGATAAACCCGGGCATAGTCGAGCAGGCGCATAAAGGTGCTCTTCATCGCCCCTCCTCCACGGCCAATTCCAGCTGCTGGTAATCGAACATTTTCCGATACCAACCTTTTTGCGCCAGCAACGTCAGATGGTCACCCTGCTCGACGATCTCGCCTTGGCTGAGCACGACGATTTGCTCGGCTGTGGCCACGGCCGAAAGCCGATGACAGACGATAAGCGTGGTACGGCCGCGGCGCGCCACGCGCAGATGATTCAAAATGGACTGCTCGGTTTTAACATCCACGGCAGACAGCGCATCATCGAGAATGAGGATCGGTGCATCTTGCAACAGGGCGCGAGCAATCGCCAAACGCTGTTTCTGGCCGCCCGACAGGGTGACCCCACGCTCCCCGACGGCGGTTTGATAGCCATCCGAGAAGCGCACAATGTCGTCGTGTATTTGCGCAATTTGCGCCACCGCTTCGATGTCGGCCTGGCTTGCCTCGGGCCGCGCCAAGGCAATATTTTCGGCAATGGTCGCGGAGAACAAAAAGGGCGTTTGCGGCACGGTGGCGATATGGGCGCGCAAATTGGCGAGGCTAAAGCTCGCCACCGGGTGTCCGCCAATGCGAATCTGCGCACCCTCTTGCTCGGCCATGCGCACCAATAGGTTAATCAGAGTCGATTTACCGGCACCGGTGTGGCCGACTATTCCCAAGGTCTGGCCCGCCGACAAGGTCAGATGAATATCTTTCAGGGTCGGACGCGGCGCTTGGACGAAGCGAAATTCGTCGATCGCAAACTCGATCGAGGGCAGCACGGCCGAGTTAAGGGTACCCTCATCTTTGATATCGGGCGCCATGGCAAACAGATCTGCGATGCGCGTGTAGGCCGCCTGACCGCGTTCCACCAGGTTTAATAACCAGCCGATGGCAAACATCGGCCAGATCATATAACCCAGATAAAGATTAAAGCTGGTCAACTGGCCCAGGGTCAGAACGCCCTGGTTAATATAATAGGCCCCGCCGGCGATACTAAGTAAAAAGGAGAAACCGATGCCCAACTGGATCGCCGGATCGTACTTGCTGTCGGTGCGGGCAACCGCCAGATTGGCTTGATTGGCTCGGGCGGCAACCCGGTTGAACTCGGCCTGCTCGACCCCCTCCCGACCCAAAGCGCGGGTCAACCGCAAGGCCGAAATACTTTCTTGTACATCATCGTTGAGATCGCTGAAGCGCGCCTGAGCGTCCTTAAAAGACAGATGCAGCTCCTTGCCAAAACGCCACATAAAGTAGCCGACGATCGGCCAGGGCACGAGGGCGATCAGGGTGAGCGGCCAAGAAATAACCAGGGTCATGACCAGCAACACCAGCAAGCCGGTAAAGGCACCGTCGAACAGCGCCAAAACGGCTTCACCGGCGGTCATCTCGACGGCTTGAATATCATTGGTGGCCCGGGCCATCAGATCACCGGTTTTCATGGTTTGATAAAAGTTGGGCGACTGTCGGCTCAGCTGGTCGAACAGCTGTTGGCGCAATTGATTGGCGAGCTTATAGCTGGCGCCGAACAGCGCAATACGCCAGATAACTCGCAGACTGTAGCTGGTGATAGCGGCCAGCAAAATCCAGCCGATATGGCTGTACAAAAACGGCCAGGTTGCGCTGCCATCGACCAACGCATCGACAATTTGACCGATCATCCAGGGCGGCACCATGGTCGCGAACGCGACCACAACTAAGGCGACCAACGCCACGCCATAACGACGCCATTCTTGACGGAAAAACCAGAACAGCTGTAAAAAAACCCGCACCTGCGACCCTCTGTGTTTGTATGCCCAAAAGCAACAATCGGAACTGGAATGTTGATCAGCAGTCGTTTGTTGTTAAGTGTGTACGATGAGGCGATTAATTGTCACCGATTGCTCTGACGAAGCCAGACATCGGCGTTATTCCTATGCTCTTACACAACGACTAAGAGGCCCAGCCGTTGCTGACCTAAGGCGCTCAATTTTCCTTTTATGTGCTGAGAAAAGGCATTTTGTTCAACACATATCATCTGCAGTTTAGTGGCTCCCGATGCCCAGGCTAAGAGGGCCTCGCCGCCTGTATCGCTCAGACCACATTGAACCAGGCCAAGCTCTGTGAGGGTGGGTGGCAATGCTTTAAGAAAATTCATCATGACCTGGTCTGATAAATTATTATAACTCAGGCTCACGGAGTGCAAGGCGGGCCCGCCTTGGTGGTGAACGGCCTGTATTGCTGCGGCAATCTGTTCGATTTCAGTACTACTTAGGCTGGCACGGCGCAAATGCAGGTCATAGTTCGATCTATTTTTTTCGTGCCCTAGCATCAGCCTGTTAGCTGCCGCTTCACATACGATGTTTTGGGTCGATTTCAATACATTCACTAACGTTACAATGGTCATTTCAGTGCTTTCTTCTGCGTTTAGGAGTCGGGTAGAACCTTGCAGCATGGCAGTCAGGCCGATTAGCGTCACTGCCCCTTTTTTAAGCAGCCCTCTTCTGGTTAGGTTTTTCGGCTTGACGATAGGTAAATAATTCTGTGACATTTTTTTAATCTACCTCGGCAGAACATAAACTGTAAGACACGCGACCGACTTTGCTATGGGCCTCATTGATTAGTACATCAATCGCGCCTAAATGATACCACCTTACCTTCACCTCTGAGCGCGGCGACCAGAAAAAACAGTCCAAAGGAGCCTAGTAGCAACGTCAAGAATCCGCCCTGGAATGCAGTTTGCATCCAAAA
>JBLHFL010000150.1:0-5636 GCA_047618105.1 Granulosicoccus sp. | reverse complement strand
ACTAACTGCAATAAACATGGTTTGAGAGATGTCGTCGTTGCTCTTACCATCAATAATATATTGCAGAACGCGCCACTCTTTTTTGGAGATGCCCAAGGCCAGCAAACCGTCCGGCACCTCTTCTTCCCCGCGCCGACTCGAGGTGTTGCGTTGTTTGTAGAGAATCAGCAATTGTTCCACAAAGCGCCCTTGGTCCTCCGGCAAGATTGCCACATCCATCGACTCAAACAACGGCATAACCCACTGACGCAGAAACAGGATGCTGGCCACAATGGAATATTGTTGAATCAGCGGCAACAGCAGCAGCAGTTCGGCCATGGCCTCGTCCGCTTTGTCTTGCAGGTTCAGCAGCGCCACCTGCAACAGCCCAAGGCGAATGAATTCCAACTGGTAGGGCCGACCTTCAAACTCCCGCAAGGGCGAGTAGACCTGTTCTAACCGGCTAGACGCTTCACTATAACGCTGGCAGGCGATATGGCCGTATATCTGCGCACGCAGTACAACATAGTCGCGCATGCTGTGGCAGCGGCCGATCGCCGGGGTCGCCTTGAGCCAGGTTTCAATCTTTTTAATTTCGTCATTTTGCCACCAATAGAGCAACTGAACTTCCATCGAATAGGGAATCAGATGCTCTGCCACGTTTTCGCGCGCCAGTATGCCTTCGTGCTGACTCGACAACTCCCGGGCTATGGTTGGCTTGCCCTTGAGCATCTCCATCTTCAACAACCAACCATATAGGTGCTGCGCCCAAAACTCGTCCCAGTTCTGACACAAAAGGCTAACTTCATTGATCAGCAGCCTAGCCTCACGCAGATGATAAGCCTCCAGCGCCAGTTCGGCCTGACTGAACAATGAGAAACAGACGTTAAAGCCGCTGTTCACACTGTGCTGCTGAGCGTATTCCTGCACTTCCTTGGCCAATTCGATCGATCGGCTGAAGTCGCAGCGCTGTTTCCATATTTGGGATTGTTGATTCAGGCTCCACAAGACCGCGTCATGGTTGGCCTCCTGCCGGCTTAGCAGTTCGCTTTCCTCATAGATCGATAAAGCGCGATCGAGTTCGCCCTGTTCAAACTTAACATTGGCATAGGTGAGCAGGGGCGACTGCCGTCGGGTGTTGGCTGCAGGAAACAATGCTAAGGCGCTACTCGCCGCTTTTTCGGCCTTAACGAAATCGCCCAGGGAAAAGTACGCCTGAGAGCGAACGGTTTCATATTCTGCCCGCAGCAGGGTGCTGGGCTCCGAGCCGTCGGTGAGCAACGGTCCTGCCAGGGACAGGATGGTATCCACTCGATACGGGTTGCCATAGATCGCTTCCACCCAGCAACAAACCAGGGTCAATTGCGGGTCACTGGTGATCGCCTCATCACTGAGTTCGGCCAGACACCGTTTGACCAGATCATAATGCGCCTTATGGATGAGGTCTTCACCATAGGTGCGCAGGATATAGACGAGCTGCTCATGATCCCGCGAACGAATGGCATGGTCTACGGCACCCACTATGTAGCCCATTTTCAAGAAAGCTTTGCCGGCCTTGTGGTGCAACAGATGAATATCCACACCGGATTGCGTCAGTAACTTGTGCTGCAGAAATTCTCGCAATAGGTGATGGTAACGAAACCACTGCTGCGGCTCGTTAAACTGCACGATAAATAGGTGTTGCCGCTGCAGGTACTCGAGCACTTCATGGACGTTGATATTTTCCGTTAGGGCCTCGGCCACCTCGCTGTTAAAACGCTTAACGATGCTGGTGCAGAGCAAGAATTTTTTAACATCCTTGGGCAGGGCGTCGAACACTTCGGAATCGAAATAGTCGATGGCATTGAGGTCTTTTTGTTCCAACCGTGACTTGAGTTCATCAAAGGATGGCTTAGATTTCAGGCCGAGGACAATCAATTGCAGACCCACCGCCCAGCCTTCGACATGCTCCAAGAGGCGCTTAACATCCGGTTCATCGAGTTGAAAACCGCCACCGAGCTGCTGAAAGAAGGTCTGCGCCTCCGGCACACTGAAACCCAGCAGGTCACTTTGCATATCGGCGACCAAGCCCTGCAAGCGCAGGGACATAATACTGGCTGGCGGGTCCGATCGCGTGGTCAAGACTAGGGTGACATGGGGCGGCAAGTGCTTGGACAGATAAGCCACTGCGCCATGGATTTCGTCCGACTCGATAACATGAAAATCATCCAGCACGATGATCAAACGCTGATGTATCCGATCGAGCTCGAACAGCAGCTGCCCGAACAGCGATTTTAGCTGGGTATTCCGATCGTTAATGCCGGCGTGACAGAGCTGGTCGGACAGGCGCACCTGCTTCTCAATCGCCGAAATAAAGTAGGCCGCGAAAGTGAACGGATCGGTGTCTTCCGGATCGAGCGACAACCAGGCTAAACGAGCCTCCGGTTCATCCTCTTTGAGGGCTTGAAAACCATGCAGGGCCGCGGTTGTTTTGCCAAAGCCAGCCGGTGCACAGAGCACCACCAGGGGCAATTTGCAGGCGGACACAAAGGCATCGTCGACCCGATGACGATGAATCGCGTTCGGCGGTAAGTAGGGTACGGAGAGCTTAGAAGGCACTAAGTAGTGCGAAGGAATAGACTCAGTCATGAATCTTATACCATCCGAGGTGACGCAAAAGTGTCTTAATCATACCCAGCCTTTCTCCTTAAATTCAAACCCTGCGGATCAATGAAAGTCCATTAAATCCATCTTTTCTTAATTATAGTCGAAGTTTCGGCCAAATCATGGTCAATCTGTTTGCGTAGATCGACATTGCTGGTCAATATAGCCCTCAAATTACATTACAGGACAGTTGCCATGACTCAAACTTCGGCCGATCTATTTGCCCGAGCGCAAGAACACATCCCAGGTGGGGTCAACTCCCCCGCTCGCGCCTTCAAGGGTGTCGGCGGCACGCCGGTGTTTTTTGACCGAGCAGCCGGCGCTTATATGACCGATATAGACGGCAAGCAATATATCGATTATGTCCTTTCTTGGGGCCCGATGATTTTAGGCCATAACGCCAAGGCCGTGACCGATGCGGTTCATGCTCAAGTTGATAAGGCCATGTCGTTCGGTGCGCCAACGCTCTTGGAAATTGAGATGGCCGAAAAAGTATGCGACCTGATGCCTTCGATCGAAAAGGTACGCATGGTCAATTCCGGTACCGAGGCAACCATGTCGGCCATTCGGCTAGCACGCGGCTTTACCGGCCGGGATATACTCGTCAAGTTCGAAGGTTGTTATCACGGCCATGCCGACAGCTTGCTGATCAAGGCCGGTTCGGGTGCCCTCACCCTGGGCGTGCCGACATCACCAGGCGTGCCTGAATCGGTCGCCAAGAATACGGTCACCCTAGAATACAACAACCCTGAGGCGGTTCGAGCTTGCTTTGCTGAGTTGGGCGCGGATATTGCCGCTCTAATCGTTGAGCCCGTCGCCGGCAATATGAATTGCGTGCCCGCGATCCCCGGCTTCTTAGAAACTCTGCGTGAGTGCTGTGATGCCTCCGGTAGTGTACTTATTTTTGATGAGGTTATGAGTGGCTTTCGCGTTGCTCTCGGTGGCGCCCAGGCCAACTATGGCGTCCAACCGGATCTGACCACCCTTGGCAAGATCGTCGGCGGCGGCATGCCGGTCGGGGCGTTCGGCGGCCGCGCCGATATAATGGATTACCTGGCGCCTCAGGGCCCCGTCTATCAGGCCGGTACCCTATCTGGTAATCCAGTCGCCATGGCGGCCGGCTTGGCCGTGCTAACCGAACTGAGTCGTCCTGGCGTCTATGAACAGTTGACCACTAAGACGCTGGCCTTGACCCATGGCATCCTAGCCGAGGCTGCTGCATTGGATATTCCGATGAGCAGCAATCAGATGGGTGGTATGTTCGGCCTATTCTTCAGTGAAGAAAGCAACATCGCCACCTTTGAGCAAGTTAGCCGTTGTAACATCGAACGCTTCAATGCGTTCTTCCATGGCATGCTCGCCGAAGGCATCTATTTCGCACCCAGTGCTTATGAAGCCGGCTTTATGTCGTTAGCGCACACCGATGCGGACATCAACGCAACCATCGCCGCGGCTGGCCGAGTGTTAAAAACACTAAAATAGCTGCGGATAGTGATTGACAGCCTACCGGGCCATCATTAGAATGCGCGCCAATCAGCCCTGTAACAGAGTTGATGTTCACTATCGGCCTAGGTGGTGGAATTGGTAGACACGCAAGCTTCAGGTGCTTGTGCTCTTCGGGGCGTGGAAGTTCGAGTCTTCTCCTAGGCACCATTAGAACAGTGAACGGATTAAAGTCGACCTAGTCGGCTTTTTTTTCGCCTGTAATTTCTCTTTCGTTCTATCGCCTCGCGTAAATTCGGACATAAAAAAACCCCACTCAAGGTGGGGTTCGAAAATGTCCTCGGACTTCAGCGCTTGCTGCACCAAGCCCGATGTCACCCTAAATCAGAACGCGCCAGCACTTGAATCGGTGCCGGTGCTCGGTGTGGTCAGAAGCGTATCCGCGCCGCCCTCCCAGACCAAGTCCTTAGCCGGCTGGGTTTCATCACGCTTGATGCACTTCCAGGCGATGGCCGTTGCCCCAGGCAAGGTGACCGTGCCAGTCCAAGTTGGATAGGTGGTCGATTCCAGCGCGATTGCATCGGCAACATTCCACTGACCCAGCTCGGCAACATTGCCGACCGCGTAAACGCTTTGACCCAACTTGGTATGGCCGTTGGCGCAGCTGAGGGTGACCGTTACGCCCACCGGCTCGGCTACAACCGTAAAGCGCACCTCGACAAAGGCGTCACCGCCATTGGACTCGACCACAATAAAGTCACTGTAGCTTAGTCCCACGGTTAGATCGGTGGTGTCGATTGCCACGGCAACACGGAGATCACTCAGGGTGGCAGTCATCCAGGTCGCCGGCTCGCTAACGTCGCTCACGCTTAGGCTGCCTGCACCGGCATTGGTCAGTAACACCTCACTATCGGTCTGGCTGTCGACCACCAGGTCGCCCAAATCCAAAACCATTGGATTGACCGCTAAAACGGGATCCCCCAGGGCTTGCCAACTGAGACTCAGGCCATCCTCCGCTGAGCTGCCTTCTTCCACCGAGAGCAGGTAGTCACCGGCCGATAAGGTCGCACTCGCATCGCCTCCGCTGCGGTTCAGGCTGGCTGCAAGTCCGTTAGCACTGCCGCCCCAATTCACCGCCCACGTGCCATTCAAGGTCAGTTTGTAAGGACTGTTAGTCAGTGCGGTCAGCAAGGTAATACGCGTTTGCCAGCGATGATCAGCGACCATCTGCAATTGATAGGTGGTGTTGGCCGGATCCCAGGCGGCAAAGGCGGTGCCGGTCAGATGCAGGGTCGCGCCCTGACCCAGATTGGTTGCAAAGCTTTCGCCCGGTGTTGCCTGAGTCATTGTACTCAGTGCGCTATCACCAAACTCGTTGATTGCCAAGACTCTATAGCTATAGGTCGTGCCATTGGTTAGTCCGGTGTGGGTGAAGGAGCTGTCAGTGACCGTCGACTGCTCCGAAAGTGAGCTCGGCTCGAGCCCGTCATCGGTGTAATAGACCCGATATTCATCGGTATTGGCGGTAGCATCCCAACGCACGATCGCCTGGCCATTACCCGCTATGGCCA
>JBLHFL010000149.1:0-5651 GCA_047618105.1 Granulosicoccus sp. | reverse complement strand
TTGCTCACTTGGTTTTAATTCCTGTTAACATTGGCACGAAGAGCACCGGTTCTATTTGTTCGATAATCAACTCATCACCGTGTTTTTCGATAACCGTTAAAAACTGCTCGGCTTCACCAATCGGCATAATCAAGCGGCCACCGTCCGGGATCAACTGGTCGAGTAATTCCGGCGGCGGCACACTGGGCGCGGCGGTACCGATAATAACGTCGAAGGGGGCTTCATCGGGCCAACCCATAAAACCATCGGCCAGCTTTAACCAAGCATTTTTCAAGTTAAGCGTCGTTAAACGCTGTCGGGCTTTCTCCTGTAAGGGCTGAATCCGTTCGACACTGTATACTTCATCGACCAGACTGGCCAAGACCGAGGTTTGAAAGCCGGAGCCGGTACCAATTTCCAAGACTCGTTCGTGATGGGGCGCGGCCAAGACCAGCTCCGACATGCGCGCCACTATATAGGGTTGTGACAGGGTTTGCGCATAGCCGATCGGCAATGACACATCTTCGTAGGCCTTATGCCCTAGGGCCTCATCGACAAACAGATGGCGCGGAATGGTTTCAAAGCAGGCCAGCACCCGGAAATTACTGATGCCCTGTTCGACCAAACGTTCAATTAATCGGGCTCGGGTGCGTTGGGACGTCATACCGATGCCGCGCAATAAATCGGGATCCCTATTCATGCCAATCGCCTCCACCTGCGCCCAGGCCCTGGTCGGTCACCAATTCCGCCAATACCGATGTAGCGAAGCTACCCGCTGGCAAAAAGAAGGAGACCACGGGATCCTTATCGATCACTTCAAAGTGGGCCGCCTCGGGGAATACTCGTAATTTGCGAAAATGCCGCGCCACCTGTCGCGCCTCTAAAGCCAGTAACAATTCACCATAAGCTGCCAACTGGGTCGATTCCCGAGCCGACAGGCCGGGGAAGTCATCTTTCGACAGACCGGGTAAGCTGGCGCAGGGCGAAACCTTGCCCAAGGCACAACGGTCGATGTCCGTGGCCTCCGGTTCAGCACAGTAAAAACCGGCCTTGCCCTCGGTAAATTGCGCAAAATCATGATCGATTAAACGGTTCCAGGTACCATCTTGAACACGCTGGGCGAGCAGCCGATTAAAGAAATAAGAGCGTACCGCAGACAAATAAATCGACTGTAGGTGTCTTTGAACCTTGGCACGACCCAATAGCCATTCGCTGCCATTGAAGACATTGAGGCCGCCATGCCCGAAGCGTTGCGGGCCAAAATAGTTCGGCACCCCGTGCTCAACCAGAGTCAGCCAATTGCGCTCCAATTGCGCCAAGGGCACGTCGGTGTTGCGGATCCGAATGCGAAAGGAATTCCCCACCAGTTGCCCGGTTTTCAGTTTGCGATGGTGCCGAGTGGCGTCGAGTATGGTCAGGCCGTCGACCTCTAACAGCCTTACTGAGGGCTCGAGCTTACCCGGCAAATGCACCGAGAAGGTCTGTTCGGTCAGGGCATGGCGATCTTTTAGGCCAGCGTAGCTGACCTCACGCGGCCCAACGCCGGCCCAACGGGCCAACTGCCGGGCGACCCAAGCGGTATTTTGGCCGTCCTTCAACACCCTAACCCAGAGATGTTCACCTTCGCCACTGGCCGTTTCGGGTAAGCGTTCAACCACACTAAAATCGGTATTGTGGGCCTTGATCTGCCCTGAGGACAGACTCATTGCATGAGCGCGCGACCAGTTCATCTCGAAGTTCATACCCAACGCTCGACTAAACAGACCGCATCGACCGCTATACCTTCTTTACGGCCAATGAAACCGAGCTTTTCCGTGGTTGTCGCCTTAACGTTCAGATTGCCCACTGGGGTACTTAGGTCAGCGGCGATTTGCGCTTGCATGGCTTTCTTGTAAGCCATCAGCCGCGGGGTTTGGGCGACGATGGTGATGTCGGCGTTAACTAAACGATAGCCACGCTCCTGCACCAATTGATAGACCTGGCGTAATAGATCGCGCGAGTCGGCGCCGCGCCAGGCCGCTGAGGTATCGGGGAAATGCTCGCCTATATCGCCTAAGGCGAGGGCACCCAAGAGGGCATCGCATAGGGCATGCAAGACCACATCGCCATCGGAATGGGCAAGCAGTGCGTGTTCACTTGGCACCTCAACGCCACCCAGGCGGATGTTGCAAGGCGGCGAATCGGCATCAAAGCGATGGACATCATGACCGTGACCAATTCGTAACATAGGCTCAAGAACTCTGTAGTTTTATGTCGTTAAATGCAGTTTCATGTCGTTAAATGCAGTTTCATGTCGTTAAATCTAGTTTCAAGAAGTATTCGACCAACGCGGCATCTGCAGCATGAGTCACTTTGATATTGCGTTCCGAGCCGGTAACTATATTGACCGGCCAACCCATGGCTTCGATGGCCGATGCCTCATCGGTGATGGCCACGCCACGCTCGCTTGCCTGTGCCAATGCGCTAGTCAATTCACCCAATTTAAAGCATTGGGGCGTTTGCGCGGCCCACAGGGTGCCTCGATCCAGGGTGCTGACGCTGCCCAGGCTATCGATCTTTTTTATCGTATCGGTCAGGGGCCGGGCGAGGATACCGCCCGCCTGAGTCTGTTGGCAGGTTTGCAGCAACTGCTCCACATCCTCAGTTTGCACGCAGGGACGGGCGACATCGTGCACCATGACCCAATCCTCTGGGTCCGCTATCGAGCTGAGATGGCGCAGGCCTGCTAGAACCGTATCGGCACGCTCACGACCACCGTGAATGACCTCAACGTCGCTAAAGGCCGCCGCCAGCTCACGGCTGACGTCATCGTCGGCGGCTATGGCTAACAACTTGTGGCCCGAAATGGGAATCGCCTGCCAGGCCGTCAGAGTCCACTCCAATAGGCTCTGGTGCAGAATGCGTACCTGCTGCTTCGGTATGCCGGCGCCGAAGCGCTGGCCGCTACCGGCAGCGGGTAAAATAAGATGCACCCTCACTTAGCGTCGGGCTCGCTGTGGATCATGACAAATATTTCGCCTGGCCGAATCAGACCTAAATCCTGTCGCGCCAGTTCTTCGATCGCGTCGTTACCGGACTTCAAATCATCGACGCGTGCACGTAACAAATCGTTTTTGGCCTGCAAGGCGCTTAATTCGGCTTGCTGGGTATTGAGCTCAGATGCCAAGCGCTGGTTATCGAGATAACCGTTGTCGGCAAACCAATAGCGCACTTGCAGCACAACAATTAAGGCCAACAGGATAAGTTGAACCAGGCGCATGGATGACTCCTACAATTAAGTGCCCTCATTCTTACGCATAAAAAAAAGGGAGCCAAGCCCCCTTTCCATATTTATGCCGAATTTGGCGGTTATTTGAGGTTATTGCACTCAATAAGGCCGATATTCGAACGATTCAAGCGATCGCAGCTCACTGCGACCGTGCGAACCTTACTGACCTTTCACTTCAGACAGACCTCGAAATGGGGCCTGATCACCCAATTCTTCTTCAATACGAATCAGTTGATTGTATTTGGCAACTCGATCAGATCGGCTCATGGAACCGGTTTTAATCTGACCCGCTGCCGTACCAACGGCCAGATCGGCTATGGTGGCATCTTCGGTTTCGCCCGATCGATGCGAAATTACCGCCGTGTAGCCCGCATCTTTGGCCATCTTAATAGCCGCTAAGGTTTCAGTCAGGGAGCCGATTTGGTTGAACTTGATCAGAATCGAGTTAACGATACCCTTGTCGATACCTTCTTGCAGGATCTTAGTATTGGTTACAAATAGATCGTCACCGACCAATTGCAATTTATCGCCCAACAACTCGGTCTGGTGTTTAAAGCCATCCCAATCGGATTCGTCCAAGCCATCTTCGATCGACACGATCGGATACTGGTTGGCCAGGTCCTGCAGATAGAAGTTGAATTCTTTGGAGGTGAAGATCTTGCCTTCGCCTTTCATATTGTAATGGCCAGCGTCCTTATCATAAAACTCAGAGGCGGCACAATCCATCGCCAAGGTAACGTCCTTACCCAAGACATAACCGGCTGCTTCAACCGCTTCTTGGATCGCGCCTAAGGCCGCTGCATTGCTTTCCAGATTGGGAGCAAAACCACCCTCGTCACCCACTGCCGTGCTAAGGCCTTTGGCCTTGAGGACTTTGGCTAGGTTGTGGAAGACTTCAGCGCCGATTTGCACCGCTTCTTTGAAGGTCTTAGCACCGACCGGCTGAATCATAAATTCTTGGATATCAACGTTATTGTCGGCATGCTCGCCGCCGTTGATGATATTCATCATCGGCAATGGCATAGAGTATTGACCCGGCGTACCGTTGAGATCGGCAATGTGCGCGTAGAGCTCGACACCCTTGGCGATTGCGGCGGCCTTGGCGGTGGCTAGTGAGACCGCTAAAATAGCATTGGCACCAAAGTTCGACTTATTCTCAGTGCCGTCTAGGTCGATCATAATCTGGTCGATAACAGACTGCTGCAACGCGTCCTGACCCAACAGCGCGGCACGAATGGGACCGTTGATGGCACCGACGGCCTTCAATACACCCTTGCCCATGAATCGGCTTTTGTCGCCATCGCGCAATTCCAGCGCTTCGCGTGATCCGGTTGAGGCGCCTGACGGTGCAGCTGCGCGGCCTTTGGCGCCACTTGCCAATATTACATCGGCTTCAACGGTGGGGTTGCCACGGCTGTCGATAATTTCCCGTGCTTTAATTTCTACAATTTTCGCCATCTTAGACTCTCCTTGGGTTGCCATCAAATCCTCACTAGTATTGGGATTTGATGGCACAGATACATGTTTAAAGTCACAAAAACTGTAACTTTCCTACAAATTCGGGCGGAATTATAAAGAAAACACAGTAAATAGCGAGCTTGAACGCTATTTACCCGCCGTATGACCGATTACTGCTGAAATAAAACCACTAAACAAACCATGACCCTTGCGCGGTGTCGAGGTGAATTCCGGATGGAACTGGCAGGCAACGAACCACGGATGATCGGGGATTTCAACAATCTCGACCAACGCGCTATCAAGTGAACGACCGGCGATCGCCATGCCGTATTTTTCAAGATCCTGCACATAGTGATTGTTCACCTCGTAGCGGTGTCGATGCCGTTCAACAATGGTGTCTTCACCATAGGCTTGGCGCGCTAGGGTTCCCTCGGTCAGGCGGCATTCTTGGCCGCCAAGGCGCATGGTGCCGCCCAAATCGGTACTTTCATTGCGCTCCACGACCTTACCATCGGCTTCGATCCATTCGGTGATTAGACCGATTACCGGATGGCGCGACTGGCGGTCGAATTCGGTCGAATGGGCGCCGTCGAGGCCGCACACATTACGCGCATATTCGATAACGGCGACCTGCATGCCTAGGCAAATGCCCAAATAGGGCACGCGATTTTCGCGCGCATACTGGGCCGCTAGAATTTTGCCCTCGACACCACGATGGCCAAACCCGCCGGGCACCAAGATACCGGCAACACCCTTGAGCACATCGATACCATTTTTTTCCAAATCTTCGGAATCGATGTACTGGATCTTAACCCGCGTCCGAGAGCGAATACCGGCATGGTCTATCGCTTCGATCAAGGACTTGTAGGCATCTAGCAGATCCATGTACTTGCCAACCATGGCAATGGTGACTTCTTGCTCAGGATGCAACTTGCGTTCGGTCACA
>JBLHFL010000148.1:0-5652 GCA_047618105.1 Granulosicoccus sp. | reverse complement strand
CATGGCGAGAAATCCCCCTCCTTCTCGGTCAACCCGAGCAAACAATTTTACTATTGCTTCGGCTGTGGTGAGTCCGGCACAGCGCTCAAGTTCCTGCAAGAATACGACAAAATGAACTTTGTCGAGGCCATCGAAGAGCTGGCCCGCGGGGCCGGCGTCGAAGTTCCACGCGAGGAAGTGAGCGCCAAGGCCAAGCAAAAACAGCAACAACGCAGGTCTCTGCACGACTTACTGGGCAGTTGCTCAGAGTATTTTGCCCACCAACTCTACCAGCATGCCGACGCCAAGCCGGTACAGCGCTATGTTCTGGATCGCGGCCTATCCGAAGAGGTGGTACGTACCTTTCAGATCGGCTTCGCGCCCGAAGGCTGGAACAACCTGAGCCAACATTTTCGCAACGAGCAAACCGATCGCGAACTCCTCACCACCGGTATGTTGACCCAGAATGACAAGGGTCGGGTCTATGACCGATTCCGGAATCGCCTTATGTTCCCGATCCGCGATATCCGCGGCCGGGTTATTGCGTTTGGTGGTCGCGTTATGTCGGCCGATGAACAACCCAAGTACCTAAACAGTCCCGAAACACCAGTTTTCCACAAGGGCCAAGAACTCTATGGCCTCTATGAGGCCCGCAAAGCGGTCAAAAACTTTGATAATATCATTATTGTCGAAGGCTATATGGATGTGGTGGCACTGGCTCAACACGGTGTCAAGAATGCCGTCGCCACGCTGGGCACGGCAACCTCACCCACTCATATTCAACGCCTATTTAAACTGACCACAGAGATCATCTTCTGTTTCGATGGCGATGCCGCCGGTAAACGGGCCGCCATTCGCGCCCTAACCAATACCCTGCCCGAACTGAAGGACGGCCTGCAAGCGCGGTTTTTGTTCTTACCCGATGGCGAAGACCCCGACAGCCTGGTGCGCAAAGAAGGCTTCGAGGGCTTTATGTTTCGCGCCAAGCAGGCCCAGAGCCTGCCCGACTTTCTATTTCAGCACCTGCAGACCCAGGCCGACATCTCTCGGCTCGACGGCAAGGCTCGCTTGGTCAGTATCGCGCGCGGTTGGATCGAAAAAGTTCCGGAAGGCATTTTCCGTCAGCTGCTGTTGGGGGAACTCTCTAGCTTGGTCGGCCTTCCTACCGAGCAAATTATCGCCAACTTCGAGCCGATGGTGCCCAAAATTGAACCCGCGTCGACGCCGGAGTCACAAGAGTCCAGCAATCCGGACCATTGGCCGGTTCCAAGCGAAGCCTATGACAGGGGTTCGGCGCCAGCACCCCGTTCGGGCGGCAGACCCGGGGCCTTAGCGGTTAAGATCGGTTATATACACCGCGCCTTGGCCTGGTTGATCCGATTCCCACAATTGGCGCTCGATATCGATATTGAACGCATTCGTCGTTTGCCGCCCCAGAATGACAGGCTATTGTTACTATCGGTCATCGAATTACTGCAGAAAGCCCCGAAGGATAATCTCTATTATGCTTTCGACTATCTTTGTCAGCATGGCTTGCGGGAAACCCTATCGCCGATCGCCACGTCAGACTACCTATGGCTCGAAGCGGCGAATGAGGATCATAAAGATGAACAGGCGTTTGGCCGCCAAGAACTTGAAAAAATCATAAACGGCCTCACACAGAGGGCACCAGATGATGAATATGAAACACTTAAAAAACGCGCCTTAGCGCTTGATCCATCCTTAACGGATGCCGAAAAGCAGCGATACCGCGAGCTGCTCAAACAAAGAAAGCAGTAAATGCCGAGCCACCGGAGTCTATAGCAGCAATTCACCACAATCTTAGCGGACCGCATAGATGCCCAAATGGGCAGATAAGTGCGCTGGGCCGTTTGGTTAAGTCGTTGAGTTACTGTACACTATCCGGCTATTTGCGTGCGTTATTAACCACTACAGAGCTTACAGGTTATCTATGGCTGAAAAATCTCAGCGTCAGTCCCGTCTAAAAGAACTGATCGCAAAAGGCAAAGAACAGGGTTACTTGACCTTTGCCGAAGTGAACGACCATCTGCCGGAAGAAATTAATTCTCCCGACCAGGTGGAAGACATCATTGCAATGATCAACGATATCGGCATCGAAGTCTTCGAACAGGCTCCCGATGCCGATCAGTTGTTGCTTGCCGACAGCGATCAAAATACCGATGACGACGCGACCGAAGAGGCCGCCGCGGCATTGGCGGCGGTTGAAACCGATACCGGGCGCACCACCGACCCAGTGCGCATGTATATGCGCGAAATGGGTACCGTTGAGCTGTTGACCCGCGAAGGCGAAATTGTCATCGCCAAGCGTATCGAAGAGGGTACGCGGGAAGTGATGCAAGCCATGGCCTTTTACCCGGGTGTCATCGAAAGCATTATTAAGTGCTACGATAACACGCTGGTCGAAGATGGCGGTCGCCTGTCTGATTTCTTAACCAGCTTTCAGGATCCCGATGAGGCTGATCCGCTGCCTGCGGCCGATTCACCCGACGCTATCCCGGTGCCCGAAGCCGAAGCGAACACCGGTGATGCAGCAGAAGATGAAGAAGAGGCCGAAAGTGGCCCTGATCCGGAAATTGCTCGCGAACGCTTTACTCTGCTCAAGGAACAACTTGAGACCGCCAACGGCGTGATAGAGGCTAAGGGTCGTTACAGCAAAGAAGCTCATGCCTGCTTAAGCGCAATGGGCGAGACCTTCTCCTGCTTCAAACTAACCCCGAAAGCATTCGAGGAGTCGATCACGCCGATCAAGGCATCGGTGACCGAAATACGCAAACAAGAACGCAGTGTCATCGCGATCTGCGTACGAACTCTGAAGATGCCGCGCAAGACCTTTATCGAGTTGTTTGTCGGGCACGAAACCGAAGATCTTTGGCTCAACCATGTGCTCGAAGATCCGCAGTATTCAGATGAAGCCTTCCGTCATGAAGTGGAATTGCGTCGTGCTCAACGTAAGTTGCGCAATATGCAAAAGACCACTGGCGTCACCCTAGCCGAGGTGAAGGATATTCACCGGCGGATCTCTATTGGCGAAGCGCGCGCGCGTCGAGCTAAGAAAGAGATGGTCGAAGCCAACTTGCGTTTGGTAATTTCCATCGCGAAAAAATATACCAACCGGGGTCTGCAATTTCTCGATCTGATCCAGGAAGGCAATATCGGTTTGATGAAAGCGGTTGATAAGTTTGAATACCGTCGTGGTTACAAATTTTCAACCTACGCAACTTGGTGGATTCGTCAGGCGATCACTCGATCGATCGCCGATCAGGCTCGCACCATTCGAATTCCGGTTCATATGATCGAAACGATCAACAAACTGAACCGTATTTCGCGCCAGATGCTCCAGGAAATGGGTCGCGAGCCCACTCCTGAGGAACTGGCCGAGCGCATGGACATGCCCGAAGATAAGATTCGCAAGGTGTTGAAAATCTCCAAAGAACCGATTTCGTTGGAAACACCGATTGGTGACGACGAAGACAGCTCGCTAGGCGATTTCATCGAAGACAACACCATGGAGCTGCCGATGCATTCGGCAACCTCCACAGGCTTGCGTGAGGCGACTAAGGAGGTCTTAGCCGGACTCACTGCACGTGAAGCGAAGGTATTGCGGATGCGCTTTGGCATTAACATGAATACTGACCATACCCTCGAAGAAGTGGGCAAGCAGTTTGATGTTACCCGTGAGCGGATACGCCAGATTGAAGCCAAGGCACTGCGCAAGCTACGGCATCCGTCACGTTCCGATCATCTGCGCAGCTTTATCGACGAATAAACCGGTCATGCTGGTTGTGGATTAAAAAGAAAGCCCGGCTTAGCCGGGCTTTTTTGTGGCCGCTCGAAACGGCGATCTAGATCAGGGCTGCGCGCTCATGCTAGGATTTCTTACTGCCATCCACCATCAGCTCTTCGAGTGGCAACTTGGTTAGGGACTTCAATTGGGCCAGCAAATAAAAGATCGCGCCGATTAATACAATCATGCTGGGAATCACGATAACCGGATAACTTAGTGCGGTCATGCGGCCTAGCTCTTCATTGAACTGGGAGGTTCCCGCCGGACTTTTCAGCACCAGCTTGGCCAACATATAGTTCAAGCCCGAAGACAGGAAGAACGAGGAAGCGACTATATAGGTCACAATATTCATCTTTTGATCGAACTTGGCTTTATTGCCCAGCTCCGCCAACGCCTCGTGAACCCGGGCAATCTGAATAATATTCTCGTTGAAGATTAGCAACTTCACCACCGACCGGTGCGAGCCTTGGCTGATGATTACCGCCAGTCCGATCAGTCCTGGAATGGCTGCTTCTTTGATGGCGATGTATTTGGGGTCTAACTGCAATAGACTCATGCCACCGGTCAATAAAACGCTGACCACACCCAGTATCGAAAATCCGTTAACCTTACCGGTGGCGCGCATTTCCCAGAGACCAAAGCCTATTGGGAAGGCAAGGGCGACAATAATGCTCCAAACCGGTCCCAATGCAGACTCTTGGCTAAACTTTGTTAAGATGACCACTGGAATAACTATATTAAACAATAGGTTGCTTAGAAATCCGCCTTTTTTAGGCTGAGCGGCAGAAGAGGTCGAAGAGTTTGGCGTTGGGTCTGTCATTACAGGCTCACAGAGCAGAAATTTGACCCCACTCTACCTGACTTTAGGTACCTGGGCATACTCATGAAAGGGTAAAATGATCGATCACAGTTTAAAAACCCGTATGGGCACGCGTCTTAGCGCACTCTTTAACGCCATACCCGAAACCACCACTGAATTTTGGGATCTCTGTTGTGACCACGGTGCGGTTGGTCGTGCCATACTCGAATCTAGGCCAAGCTGCCCGGTGGTGTTCAACGATATCCACAGCGATATTATGGCCCATCTAGAGCAACAGCTGGCGGAATTAGCAGCAGATAGTTATCGCCTGGCAATCAGCCCAGCCGAACGCTTAGAGCTCACCGCCAGTAGGCACCCTACCCTATTGCTGGCCGGCGTTGGCGCTGAACAATGTATCGTTATTTTAGCTCATCTGTTTGCTCAACCGGCCAGTGCATCGGCAACCTTTATTATTTCTCCGGCGACAAAGATGTACTGGGTTCGTCAATTCCTGATCGAACAGGGCGTTTATCTGTTGGCAGAACAGGTGGTCACCGAACATAAACGCTCTTACGAAATACTCACCATTCGCCGCGAGCCAGTATCATCTGGATTGGCAATGATCGACCATCCAGACTTTAGTCATGGCGATTGTTGGCTGCCGGCCAACCCCGAGCACCGTCGCCATCTCAACAAGCTTATGGCCTATTATGGCGCGCAACTGGAGCATCGTCCTACGGCACAAACCAGGGCGATGGTGCAGGGCTATCAAAATATATTAAAAAAATTATCTGTCCAGACTTGAAGCGCCACAGCCTTAGCCCTATCTCTTAATTACGACGCCGCAAAGCGGGTCGTATTAAAGAAAAGCGTTAAGCGTTTTAACCAACCCGGTTAGCAACGTCTTAGCAACCTTTTGCTCATAGGAGATTAGGATATGCGTACAGCCTTCGATTTTTCACCACTACACCGCACAACTGTCGGTTTTGACCGAATTGCACACCTGTTTGATGCGGCCAACCAGAGTGCCAACACGGGCACCAACTACCCACCTTATGATATTGAGATT
>JBLHFL010000147.1:0-5660 GCA_047618105.1 Granulosicoccus sp. | reverse complement strand
TGCCAACGAACGCCAGAGCTTCATTCAATGCTGGAACAGTATGCTCCAAGTTGATGATGTGAATCTTGTTTCGAGAGCCAAACAGATACTTACCCATTTTAGGGTTCCAGTAACGGGTCTGGTGGCCGAAGTGAACACCTGCTTTAAGCAGTTCACGCATTGATACAGTAATCATAAATACCTCATTATTCGGGTTAAGCCTCCGCACTCCCCATGATCCAACCCCTTTCGGGCACCCAGAATCACGTGACGGTGTGCGTGAGAATTTAGGAAACACTTCAATCAGTTGAAGCGGCGCGCTTTATACCAAATTCAACGATTTAAGACAAGAAAAATATCCAGCACCTGGGCTGTAAGGCGCCCGCAAAAACCATGCACTGGATCCATACGCATGACTGCGAGCCTTTCATAGCGGTCGCCGTCGACCTCCTCGACCCTTTTGAAAGGTTATAAAACGTGCCCTACTATTTGCGGGGCTGCAACTGGCTAACAAAACCGTTAGAATCGCCTGCTACCTAGTAACCGAATTGGAACAAGCATGGCTGTAACCATAAAAAGCCCTGAAGAAATCGCCAAAATGCGCGTCGCCGGTCGCCTCGCGGCCGAAGTGTTGGAAATGCTGGAGCCTCATGTAGTGGTCGGCGTGAGTACCGCAGAGCTCGATCGCATCTGTCACAACTACATCATAGATGTGCAGGAAGGCATACCGGCGCCGCTCAACTACGGCACCCCACCCTTCCCAAAATCAATCTGTACCTCGGTAAACCAGGTCATTTGCCATGGTATTCCGAGCGAGGATAAGATCCTCAAGAAGGGCGATGTAGTTAACGTCGACATCACGGTCATTAAAGACGGCTACCACGGCGACACCAGTAAGATGTTCTACGTCGGCGAAGTCGCGACTCATATCGATCGCCTATGCAAGGTAACCCAGGAATGTCTTTATAAGGCGATTGCACTGGTAAAGCCGGGCGCGACCCTAGGGGACATAGGCCATGTAATTCAGCAACACGCCGAGGCCAACCATTACTCGGTGGTGCGGGAATTCTGCGGCCATGGCATCGGCGCGGTATTTCACGAAGAGCCGCAGGTATTGCACTATGGCCGGCCCGGAGTGGGCATGGCGCTGAAGGAAGGCATGATCTTTACGATCGAGCCGATGATTAATCAAGGTAAGGCGCAGTGTAAAATACTCAGCGACCAATGGACCGTGGTCACTAAGGATCGCAAGGCCTCCGCTCAGTGGGAACATACCTTGCTGGTCACGGCCACTGGCGTAGAGGTCTTAACAGCCCGGACCGAAGAGTCCTTTTAGCGAGTTCAAAATTATTTCACCCTTACGTTCTCAAAGGACATAGTAGTGGATCTCGACCGTTACGCAGACAGCAGTCTGTTTGATAAAGAAGCCGTCACCGAGCAGTTACAACAGGAAACCCCTATTGTGGTGCTCAAAGACGCGTTGCGCAGGCTCAATGAGACCTTGCATCATCGTTTTATTCAGGGCGACCCGATCCGCAGCTTGGTTTTTGGCCGGGCCGCGGCCATGGACGAACTGTTGCGCAGCACTTGGCGACTGTTCACCTGGGCTGAGCCTGAGTCTATAGCCCTAATAGCGGTCGGCGGTTATGGCCGCGGCGAGCTGCTGCCCCACTCCGATATCGATCTACTGATCCTGTTCGATAATGAGACCCTTATTGACCGTAACGTTGAATCCTTGCAGCAATTTTTAACCCTGCTGTGGGATATCAAGCTGGAAGTCGGCCACAGCGTGCGCACCATTAACACCTGCATTGTCGAGGCGCGCAACGACGTGACCGTGACCACCAATCTCATGGAGTCGCGCACCCTGGTCGGGGACGACAATCTCAGAGAGCGGGTATCCGATTCAGTCGGCCCCGACAAAATATGGCCTAGCCGCGATTTCTACAAGGCCAAGATGAATGAGCAGGCCAATCGGTACCAAAAATTCAATGAAACCGAATATAACCTGGAACCCAATGTCAAAGGGGGCCCAGGTGCGTTGCGGGACATCCAAAATATCGGCTGGGTTGCTAAGCGACACTTTGGCGACTCGTCTTTGGCCGACTTGGTCGAACGGGGTTTCCTCACCGATGCCGAGCATCGCACTCTGAAAGAAGGCCAGGACTTCCTCTGGCGCGTGCGCTATGCACTGCATATGATATCAGAGCGCGAAGAGGATCGATTGCTGTTCAACCTGCAGGAAAAGGTGGCTGAGATGTTCGGCTACAGTGACCGAGAAGGCCAAATAGCGGTAGAGCATTTAATGCAAGACTACTTCCGCCAAGTGTTCCGCCTGCGCACTCTCAATATTATGCTCTTACAGCACTTCGATGAAGAGATATTGGGTGATAGCACATCGGAACAGGTCACCGAGCTCAATGCCCGGTTTCAAATCCGCAACCATTATCTTGAGGTCGTGCACGACAAGGTCTTTACCCGCACACCGTCGGCCTTGTTGGAAATTTTCGTCTTATGCGCTCAAGAAGAGGGCATCAAGGGGATTCGTGCCAGCACCCTGAGACTGCTATTCGCCAGCCGGAAAGCGATCGACGGCGCCTTTCGTCAGGATCTGCGCAATATTACCTTTTTCATGGAATTGTTACGCAGCCCTAAAGGTGTCTACCATGGCCTGATGCGGATGAATCAATATGGCATATTAGGCCTCTATCTACCGGAGTTTGGCAAAATAGTTGGGCAGATGCAGTTCGATCTGTTCCATGTCTACACCGTCGATGCCCATACCTTGTTAACCATCCGGAATTTGCGCACCTTTCGCCACGCCGCCAACAGCAAACGCTTCCCGATTGCCACCAAGATCATCCACAAACTGCCCAAGGTGGAGCTGGTCTACATCGCCGCGCTGTATCACGATATCGGCAAGGGTCGGCACACCGACCATTCGGTCGAAGGGGCCATGGAGGTCAAACGCTTTGCCGATCGCCATCGCCTGTCGCCTTGGGATACGGACCTAGTTGTTTGGCTGGTGCGCAATCATCTACTGATGTCTATGACCGCGCAGCGCCAAGACATTTCTGACCCGGCGGTGATCCATCACTTCGCCCAACAGGTGGGTGGTCACGCGCGCCTGGATTATCTCTATGCCCTAACCGTCGCTGACATCTATGCGACCAATCCAAACCTTTGGAACAGCTGGCGGGCGTCACTGATGGAGCGCCTGTACCGGGAAACCCAAAACGCCTTAAATCGTGGTTTGGATAACCCGGCCGACAAGGCCGAACGGGTCAGTGAGACTAAGCAGGCCGCGCTGCAACTGATGACCGCCGAGGGCTTTGATCCGGATGCCAGCCTCGACCTCTGGGACGATCCCGGTGACGATTACTTTTTGCGTGAAAGCCCGGAAGATATAGCCTGGCATTTGCGTGCCATCGCCAACCACGGTCAAAATGTCCCCCTGGTCCTGATCAAAGAGACCGATGCCAAGCAGTATATCGGCGGCACCCAGGTCTTTGTCTATGCCCGCGATCGGGCGCATCTGTTTGCCGACATCGCCGCGACGCTGGACACCCTTAATCTGGATATCCAAGATGCCCGTATTATGACCTCATCGGCGTCCCTGTTTAGTTTGGATACCTTTATCGTCCTGGAGCAAGATGGCACCACTATAGGCGACAACAGTCAGCGTTTGGCCGAAATTCAACAACGGCTGTTAGAAGCTATTGTGAATCCCGATGAGGCACCGACGCCACAGCGGCGTCTGTCTCGGCAGCAACGGCATTTTCAGATTCCGCCCGAGATCACCGTCAGCAACGACATGCTTAACCAACGTACCGTGGTCGAATTGCTCGCCTCAGACCGCCCCGGCTTACTGGCCGATATTGGCCGTTGTTTTCGACGACTCCAACTGACCTTACAGAATGCCCGTATCGCCACCCTGGGCGAACATGTCGAAGACGTGTTTTTCCTGGTCGATGCCAACGGCGAACCGCTGCACAGTTCCGCCGACGTGGAGCGGTTACAACACGAATTGACCGAAACTATTTTGGAAGTAATGGACCGATGAATCCCAATTTACAACGTCTGCAACCCTATCCATTCGAAAAATTGCGGGCCAAGATGGCCTCTGTCCAGGCGGCCGACATGGCCCCCATTGCATGGTCCATCGGTGAGCCAAAGCACGCCCCGCCGGACTTTTTGCAGGAGCAGATTGTTGCCACCATTGCCGGCTATTCACGCTACCCGGCGACTGCCGGCTTGCCCGCCTTGCGCGAGGCGATCAGCCAATGGTTGATTCGGCGTTTTAAACTGCACAACAACAAGGGCTTTAGTGCCGACCGCCATGTTATCCCGGTGACCGGCACGCGTGAGGCACTCTTTTCCGTGGTTCAGGCGCTCTACGATCCAACGGCAGAGGCCAATGAAGTTTGGATGCCCAACCCCTTTTATCAGATTTATGAAGGCGCGGCCTTGCTGGCCGGGGCGAAGGTGCACTACCTCAACTGCGTGGCCGAACACAATTATCAACCGGACTTCGCGGCGCTCAGCGACGAACAGTGGTCACGCTGCCAGCTGTTATTTATCTGCACACCGGGTAATCCAAGTGGCACCGTTCTGTCGTCCGAGCAATTGCAATTTTTAATTAACAAGTCGATCGAATTTAACTTCATCCTAATCAGTGATGAATGCTACAGCGAGCTCTACCGAGACGAGGCTCGGCCACCGATTGGCTTGCTGCAGGCCGCCGAACAGATGGGCCATAGCGACTTCGATAATTGTTTGGTGTTTCACAGCCTGAGTAAAAGGTCCAACTTACCGGGCTTACGCAGCGGCTTTGTCGCCGGCGATGCCCATTTGATTCGGCATTTTTCCGCCTACCGAACCTACCATGGCTGTGCCATGCCGATACCCCATCAACAGGTATCCATTGCCGCGTGGAACGATGAAAGCCATGTCTTGGAAAATCGCCGGCTGTACAATGAAAAATTCAATGCGGTGGTTGGCGAACTCAAGTCGGTCTTGCCGCTGACCATTCCGGACGGCAGCTTTTATTTATGGCCGAACCTGGCCGAAGACGACGAGGCGGTGGCACAACGCTGGCTCGAAAAGGCCAATATTCAGGTCTTACCCGGGCAGTACCTGTCGCGCGACGACGCCGGCATCAATCCGGGTTACGGCCATATTCGCATCGCCTTGGTGGCGACATTAGACGATTGTGTCGAAGCCGCGCAGCGTCTAAAGCGCATCTATTAACCAAACAGGGACGCTCGCTTGATTAAAATTTATGGCATCAAAAACTGCGATACAGTCAAAAAAACATTGCGCTGGTTTGCCGAGCAGAACGTGACCGTGGACTTTATCGATTTCAAAAAAGAACCGCCCACGGCTGAGTTGATCCAACAGTGGATCGCCCTATTGGGCTGGGAAAGTCTGGTCAATAAGCGCGGCACCACCTGGCGCAAGTTGCCAGAAACAACCAAAACCTCAGTTGACAGCACTAGCGCAGTGGCCCTAATTCAGCACCAACCAAGCCTGATTAAACGGCCCCTGATCGAACTGCAGGGCCATCTTTGGATCGGTTTCGATCTAAGCCAATTTGCACACATTATTTCAAGAGAGAGTTAAGTTATGACCTATTTTTCTGTCGGTCTGGGCACCGCCACCCGTAACAGTGAATTAAAGAT
>JBLHFL010000146.1:0-5709 GCA_047618105.1 Granulosicoccus sp. | reverse complement strand
TAGTCGGCACTGGCATCGAGCGCAAACTGGATATCGGCTTCGATATGGTTGGCGCTGAGTTTAAAGCCGATCGGTATACCGCCGGTCAGTTCTCGAACGCGATCGGCAAAGCGCTTGAAGTCGTCGGTGCTGACCAGGTCTTTAAAGGTCGGTGGCGAGATAGCCGATTGACCCTCAGGTATATTGCGTACCTGGGAAATCTTGCCGATATTTTTGTTGCCCGGCAGATGCCCGCCTGTGCCGGTCTTAGCACCCTGACCGCCCTTGAAATGGAATGCCTGCACCGTGCTGAGCAATTCTTCCCGGTAACCAAAGCCGGCGCTCGCCAGTTCATAAAAATAACGGCTGTTGGCGGCCTGTTCCTCTGGCAGCATGCCACCCTCACCCGAACAGATGCCCGTGCCCGCCAGTTCGGCGCCGGTCGCCATGGCCACCTTGGCTTCTTCCGATAGCGCACCGAAACTCATGTCCGAGACGAACAGAGGCATCTTGAGCACTAGGGGTTTCTGGCATTGCGGGCCAATAATCAATTCGGTGCCGACCGCCACCTCCTCCATTAGGGGTTTGGTTGCCATCTGGGCCGCCATGATTTGGATATCATCCCAATGGGGCAGGGTATGGCGGGGCACGCCCATCGAGGTCATTGGGCCGTGATGACCCAGCGTCGATAAGCCTTCGCGCGCTAATTGGTGAATAAAACTGACCGTCGGTTCTTCCACGGTCGGGATTGCGATCGGCGCGGCATTGGCGGCATTCACCGCGATGCCTGGCCCTTCTTGGCCCACCTGTTCGGCGCTGAATTGCTTATGGGTGCCGTCGCAGAAGGGGAAATTTTGACTGTGCTTACAGGCACACAAGTATGCATCTTCGCTGCGTTCGGCGGTTAAGGCCTTGGGCTTAAAGCCGGTACCGGCATGGGAGCCATCACAATGGGGTTGGTTCTTGGAACGACCACAGGCACACAGATGATAGGTCTGACCTTCAGTCAGAGCCAGTTTGATCGGTTTATTGGCCGCTATAATGGGATGTTCGCTCATGGTGGCTCCTAGCTGGTGAATATTGAATAGGGTATCGAGACTGTTAGGAAGTTTAGCCCATACTGCACGCCCTATGGTAGCGCTAGCAATATCTTTGGCAGCCGAAGGGCGAGCCAACGGAGGCGGGCTAGTTGCAGCGATAGAGCACCTGGAAGTGTACGAACGGTCGCTCGTCGCTGATGTTCGCTGCCATGGCGCTGGCGCGGGGCTGCGCCTGCCAGAGCAGTTGATAGTGGCAGTCCGCTACTATGAGGCTATCGGTTAGCTTGACCGCGGCCTGGGCAGGATCGGTTTGCACATAGAGTTGTTGATCGACAAAGCTGAACCGTCCAATGTCTGTCTGGTAAGGCGTGGTCTTGCCATTGACAAAGGCCCAGTAGATTTTCTCATCCTGAGACAGGCTGAACTGGTGCGACGGACCACTGGGCCGGTCATCTATCCGACTGGTAACCCGGCAGTCTAGGCAGTCGGGTATGGCCGAGAGCCAGGGCGACAA
This sequence comes from Granulosicoccus sp., assembly GCA_047618105.1. Classification (GTDB taxonomy): domain Bacteria; phylum Pseudomonadota; class Gammaproteobacteria; order Pseudomonadales; family Natronospirillaceae; genus Reinekea. Next base: position 4,176 of record JBLHFL010000146.1, on the reverse strand, counting down.
ACGGATGTTTTTCAGCCGCAGTTCGTCACTGTCGGCAACCACGCCTTGGGTCATTTCTGGCGTATAGAAGATTGCCACCGGCTCGGTCAGCTGCGGCAACGCCTGACAAGCGGTGAACAGGCTCGCGCAGCCCAGTGCCACGGCTGGGAGCAGCATTCTATGCATCATTCTGGCCTCTGTAAGGTTTCAACTATATAGGGCGACCGATCATATTGGACCCGAACCGGCCAAACAATAAAGGGCGTGTCGACCGGCGCTGTTCGTTGTACACCCTGGTTCGATAGGGTGCTCAGACCGCCAAAATCGGTCACCAAATTAGCCCAATCGTCGTGGTCGGTCAGGGTGGTGGTACTAGCGTCCTTGTTAATATCGGCACTCAAGGCGGTTTCTGTGGCGCCATTGGCGCAATTGAAATCGACGGCCCCGGACCCGGTGCGGCCAAAACCCAGAGTTTCATTCAGGTTGGTTTCATCGAGGGAGATGGAGCCGTTGTCGGAGAAATCCAAGACAAAGCTGGTATAGCTGTCAGTTGGTCCATTGGTGAGGGTCGTGGCACAGGCATCGGCCACCTCGGCATGCATGCGGTCGCCTTCGTTGCTGCCAATGGTCGGTAGACCGCGCAACTGGTAGGTGTAGTTCATCACGCTGAGGTAGTTGGGCTTGAAGTTGGTCGACTCGTTGCCACCGTGACCGAGGCCTAGATTATGACCGAGCTCGTGCATGAGCGTGGTGGCCTGGTAGTTGATCAGTTTGTTTAGATCACCGGCCGCACTCAGTCCCCAGTTGCCTAAGGTGACAATAATGTCATTGCCCTCCAGTTCGGCCAGGCCGGAGGAGCCCAATGAGCCGTCAAAATTTTGCGAATTGGCAAAGATTAGATAGTGAAAAAATTGCAGTCGAGCGTTATTAAAGTAGGCGGCCTTGTAGTCATAGAAATCGGCCTGGCCATCGACGGGTGAAAAAGAGATGCCATTGGCCAGGGGCACCTGTTGACCGCCGCCCAGGTCGAAATCGAGCGGGTCCAAATTGCCACTGTCTTGATCGTATAGATCGCCAACATCGAAGTGGATGGCGATATTATGGGGCGCAAAAGCCGCGACAACGCTGTCGAGCGCTTCCTTGCGCGGTGTAACGCCCTCATCGATGGAGTTCATATAGTCAATTTCAATAAAGATATCGGTGACCCCTGGCCGAGCACCCCAATCATACAGCGGCATGCCGGCGAAGGTTTTGCCGGCCGCCTCATTGCAATCTGGGATCATATCGAAATCGGCATCGGTGGCACATTCAACATCGTTCACTGAGCCGAATGTGCCCGGATTGAAGGCCGTCCAGTCGGCCGCGCTATTGCTATCGTTGTGGTTGGCATCACGACCGATCGATTGACCGAAGGAGCTGGTGCTTGAGATCAACGTCGCCTTGTCTCCGCTCCAGGCGGCAGCATCGGTCGTGCCATAACTTTGCCCGAACTCGACGTAATCAACGGTGTCGCCGCTGCCAACGTGGATCAGTTCGATATAACCATCGGCCGTCCAATAAGGGAACTCGGAGCCATTCTTGATATAGACCACTTGGTTGTTGTCCGCATAGGTCCCAGTGGCATGTTGACTGCGCACAACGACATAATGTCCTGGTAATAGATTCTGACTGGGTAGCGCGAAGTGGGTCCCCGATGACAGTAAAGCCGGATATGAAATACTGCGAAAACTGTACTCAGCCAGATCGATAGCGGTCCCGGTTGCGTTATAGAGTTCGAACCAGCGTAGGGTATTAGAGTAATAGCTAGAGCCCACCTCATTGATTATCAGGTAAGCGTTTAGCGTGGCAAAGCCCTGTTCAACGGTGGCGATGGCGGTGCCAAAGGTGTTGGTTAGGGCATCGGTCGCACGTACCTTGTAAGTGGTTTTTTCAGCTAGGGTTAGGGTCGGGGCAACCGTTACGGTTCGTGCCAAATCGCTAATCGTCGGGCCGGTCAGCGCTAGGCAGGTGGAGAAGTTGTCGGCCGATAATTGAATGCTACCGCTGCACACCCCGGCGCTGTTTTGCACGGTGATCGTTTCGCTGTCCAACGGATCATCGCTGCTTAACACCAGGTCGCTGGCTATGGCCACATTGGCCGCGGCATCGAGCGGGGTAAAGCTCACCACGGGGGGCGTACCATCGGCAAAGGCGAGACTGATCACAGCGCTTACGGTTGAGGTACTGTCGCTCAGTTGTACGGTAAAGCTGTCTCCGCTGAGCGCATCGGCCGATGTTAGGGCGTAATCGAAGGCCCCGGTATCCGCATCGGTGATGGTCACACTGCCGTGCGCCCCTTGAGCGGTCACAATGAGAGTAAAGGAACTGGAATCGGTATCGCTAAAGCTAATGGTGTCTTGCACCGTCGCGGCAAAGGCCAGGTCGGACAGGGTCTGGTCGGCCATGGTCGGCGCTAACTGGGTCGGCGAACTAACCGATTCCACTATGGTAACCTTCGGGCTGCAGGCTATTGCCAGCAAGCCCAAAGCAACAATCAGAGGCGGTCGCACAAATGAAAGCACTGCACCCATAATTACATCCGCCTTCTTATGTCATTAAAATCCAGAACACATCCTTTAGCACAGTCTGCTTAGGTTCAGTGGCTTACCTGCTGGGTCACATATAGAGCCAGTGCCTGAGTGACCAAAATATGATCGTCTAGCTGGGCCAAACCGGACACGGTGACCGAACCGACCATGCCGGTCCCGGCGATCAGGATCGGGAAACAACCGCCATGGGCAGCGTATTCATTTGGATCGAGCAAGGTTGCGGCCTCGAAACTGGAGCCCTGCACCCGATAGAGTTCGCCCATATAATAGGAACTGTGCGCAAAGCGTTTCACGACGGTTTTCTTGCGTCGAATCCAGTGGGCATTTTCCAATGTGGTTCCGGTCATGGCATGGGCGAACAAGAGTTGGTCGAACAGGCTAATATCAATGCTGATACTGATATCGGCGGCCAAGGCTAATTCACGCAGCAATACCCCGAGCTGCCAGGCGTCGTTGCTATTAAAGTGTGGAAAAACCAGCGTGTTTTCTTGTTCGAGTAGCTCATCAAGGGTCATCGGTAGCGGCCTTTTGGTGTAAAACGCTCATTAATTGGGGGCGATCGGGTTATTTGTACCGGTCATAATGGTTCAGTATACCCCCAATTCAGGGCCGATCAGCACGGATGGAGCGTTTTTTTTGATCAAATTGACAACCCTGTTTGAAAAAGTACTGTGCCATTCGATCGTAACAGGCCAGAATCGAGGGTCACAATCCATTGGATTCTAAGCGGAGTAACCAGATGCCGAACACCGAATTTCAAGCCCTAGTTGTTGAACAGACAGAGCCAAAGCAATTCCAACGCTCGATTCAGCGCCGCACAGTGGCCGATTTACCCGCGGGTGAGGTATTGATCCGGGTCGACTATTCGTCATTAAACTTTAAAGATGCGCTCTCGGCCACCGGTAACCCAGGGGTTACCCGCAATTTCCCCCACACCCCGGGCATTGACGCGGCCGGCATCGTAGTACAGAGCAGCAGCGACTCATTTCAGGTTGGCGATGCAGTGATCGCGACCAGCTATGACCTCGGTATGGGCACCGCAGGTGGGCTGGGCCAATATATCCGCGTACCCAGCGCCTGGGTATTGGCCCTGCCCAAGACGCTGACGGCCTTCGAAGCCATGAGTTTCGGCACCGCCGGTTTAACCGCCGCGCTGATGGTTAACGCCCTGCTCGACAACGGCGTACAACCGGACCAGGGTCCGGTTTTGGTCACCGGTGCGACCGGTGGTGTGGGCAGTCTGGCGGTCGCGATCTTGGCCAAGTTAGGCTTCAGCGTGACCGCCTCAACCGGCAAGTTAACAGAAACGCCCTTTCTTATGAGTTTGGGTGCAACTGAGGTGATCGACCGAGCGAGCCTGTTGACCAACAACCGACCGCTGCAAGCTGAGCAATGGGCCGGCGTTATCGATGTCGTGGCCGGGCCAACGCTGGCCAACGCCATTCAGTCGAGCCAATACAATGGTGTGGTAACCTGCAGTGGCTTGGTCGGCGCGGTCGATCTGACCACCTCTATCTTCCCGTTTATCTTGCGCGGTGTCCGCCTGATCGGTATTGATTCGGTGCAGTGCACGATGGCCGTGCGCACTCGCGCCTGGCAGGCGCTGGCC
>JBLHFL010000145.1:0-5750 GCA_047618105.1 Granulosicoccus sp. | reverse complement strand
GTATTTATTTGTTTGCAGCCGGCAAAATTGCCCGAAATGGACGATTATGTCAATCAATCTTTACAGCTGATTGCAATCCTGGTCAGGACCGTCGGCAAGACTTCGGCGATGAGGTCAGCCCATCGTTAACGCAGTCGCTGGCGCGGCCCAACCCTATGGCCCGCCATGGCGCTTCGGCCAGTGATGGGTTTAGGATGGGCCAAAGCGCCGCAGCGGAGGACGATTTTGACGTTTCTGGGGTGGTGAGCCGATGGGCATCAAATGTGCTGGCGCGCTCTACACGCTCGTGTCATTAGCTTGGTCGAAGTGCTGTTGCGAGGTCACGATATCCGCCGATGCGCAGGCGCATCGATCGCGGGGCGAAGCGGTAGGTTGACGCCGGCCCAGGCTCGCTCAACCAGCCGGGGCAAGCTTTCTTGAGGGTATTGGCGCAGCCATTGGGTCAACAGCTTGGCCGTATCGGGGTAGTTCACCTGGCATGTTTGGCCATCGCGCATAAACCGATGGATCGAATCCTGATCGATACAGTGAGTCGACACACCCAAATTCAGCTGGGTAAGGGCCAGAGCGTTGGATGCCTGTTCCATTTGACCGTGAAGCGGCTTAACCAGTAGTTTACGGCCCAGTACCAAGGCCTCGGAGGCCAATTCGAAGCCAGCGTTACAGATTACCCCATCGCTCTGATACAAACTGTCACGGAAACCCTCGCGACTGAAACCGCGCACCCAGACATTGCCGTATTGTCCCGGCTCAATATCGCCGCAGTGGAAAATAAATTCACTCGACACTTGATTCAGGACAGACAAAACCTGATGACTTCTTTCGAACGGCAAATAGACCAAACTTTGCACCTTGGCTGCGCAGGCGTGCCGATCCACATCGAAAATGGGCGGTAGGATGGTTTGGCCAAAGTGGTGCCAATGCACCCCAATACCCAGTGTGACGGGCGCAAACCACTTCATCAGGGCATCAGAGGCGAAGGAATTACCGGCCTTGGGAATAGGATAATCAAAGGCATATTGATGTCCGATACCCAGGCATGAAAGGCCCTGCTTACGCGCCGCCCAGGCAACCACCGGCTCAAAATCGGAAATCACCAGTTGATATCGGGTCAGATCGAGGGTGCGGATATCCTGGTACATCTGGTGCAGTGAGGCTTCGGCAAAGGTTTTAATCATATCGACCTTGCCGGCCTTGGTTGCAAAACTCAGACCTTTGAATACCTTGAAGTCACCAAAGGCCTGCATATCGAAAAAGCGTGACCGCTCACGCCCGGAAAAGACCCAATCGACCTCAATTCCCGCCGCCGCCAAGGCCACCTGCATAGCACGGGCCCGAGTAATATGACCGTTGCCAGTGCCCTGTACCCCATAGAGTATCTTCATAGCGGCATCATCCTAGACAGCGCGATAAACCCTACTGAACACCCAAGCAGCGCGCCAATTAGGGTATCGGTCGGGAAATGCACACCAAGAAACACGCGCGACAGTCCAACCAGCACCGCCCAACCCAGTAAAAACGGCAACAAGACTGGCAGCTGGCTACCGGCCAGTATGGCAAACAAAAAGGCCCCCGAGGTGTGGCCGGACGGGAAACTGAATTGGTCTGATGGGATGATAAAGCTGCTAAAACCGTCGATCGCATTGGCGGGACGATTTCGACGGAGGGTGTTTTTTAACACTAAGTACACCACTCGCTCGCTGACAAAGGCAAGGCAGAAGGCCCGAATATAGGCGCCACTGTGCGGCCAATCGAGAGGGCCATAGACCATGCCAAACAACAGATACATCCAGCCATCGGCAGTTTTCGACACGGCGCGACTCAAAGCGGTCAGCGTCTCCCGCTGGCGCAGCGACATACACCATTGAAATAACACAAGGTCAAATTGCTGTATCGGTTGCAACCATTTCATATAAGGTCCTCTGCGGATAACAGGACCTATTATTCAGATTCGCATGTCAGTTTGTGGACAAGGAGATTAAAGTTTGATGACAGGAAACTCAGGCGGGCTTAAAGGTTGAGGTTTCAAACACCGCCGCCAACTGCGCGACCCGCTGCTCCAAAGCCCCCGCAGCGTAGGCACGAGCCGTCACGGCACCCCAGACGGGCTTAGGCCAAGCGGGATCGGTTCGAGTACGCACCACATGGTGAATATGCAGTTGCGGCACCACATTGCCGAGTGCGCCGATGTTCATCTTATCGCCATCAAACTCGGCCATCAGGCGTTCTGCGACGAAAGAACTTTCCCAGATCAATTGCTCTTGATCGTCCGCATCCAGTTGATAGATTTCACTGACATCTGCCCGCTGTGGCACCAAGATCAACCAAGGATAGTTGGCGTCTTTCATCAGTAATATGGTGCATAGAGGCAGCGAGCCGATGCGAACACAGTCATTTTTCAGGCGATAATCCAATTCAAACATCGGCGATCTCTTCGATTCGGTAAGTGAGTGGCCGATACTGTACCCTGTATCCCATGGCCATCAAACAATCTTGCGACAACAAGGGCATATAGCCACCAGTGCTTTTCGCCTCTGCGAGATTAAAGTGCTCAAATGCCGTTAGACCATTGTTTTATTTGGATCCATAGCGAACTATGCTCCGTAACGAACCCTTCTGGGTCAACCCAATCCGCAATAAGATGGACAGCAGCATGAGTGAGGAATGGCTAGATCGATGGCCGACAGGGACGTCAACGGAGGACTCAAACCCCTTCGTCAGCGATGCTTTCCTGTCCGCATTGGAGCAGGCGGGCGTTTGTTCGCGCGAGCATGGCTGGCAGCCAAGTCATTTGCGCCTAACGCCTGATATCTGTGTCCCCGCCTATCTGAGGACCGACTCCTGGGGTGAATATGTCTTCGACTGGGCCTGGTCCTCCGCCTATGAGCAACACGGTTTGGCCTACTACCCCAAGTTGGTGATCGCCGCGCCCTTTACCCCCTCGCAGGGGCCGCGTTTGCTGGGCGCTAAATCGCTTGAAGATGTCAGCCGGGTCATCCAGAGCTTTAAGACTAAGTGCCTAAACGATCAGCTGAGCGGTTTTCATCTGCTGTTTCCGGCGCCAGCGGAGCATGCCTGGCTCGATCAGCAAGGTTTGCTCAAGCGCAGCGATGTGCAGTTTCACTGGCGTAATCGCAACTACCGCGATTTTGATGACTTTCTCGAGCGCTTCAGTTCGCGTAAACGCAAGAATGTGCGTAAGGAACGCCAGTCGATCATCGATCAGGGCATCACCATGCGGGCTCTGACTGGCTCAGATATCACCGATTCGATCTGGCTGGCCTTCTATAAGTTTTACCACGCCACCTATCTTAAGCGCGGCCGCCAGGGCTATCTGAACAAAAAGTTCTTTGATCGGGTGCGCGCCACCATGACCGATCGCATTGTGCTGATGATGGCCTTTAAAGACGATGAGCCGATTGCCGGTGCGCTCTGCTTTCGCGACCAGGAGCGACTCTATGGCCGCTATTGGGGTTGCTTTGAGGAATATCCGAATCTGCATTTCGAAGCCTGTTACTATCAGGGCATCGAATATTGTATCGCGCAGGGCCTGTCCAGCTTCGATCCCGGCACCCAAGGCGAACATAAGATTGCGCGCGGATTTGAACCGACCATGACGCATTCATATCACTGGTTGGCACACCCTGAATTCTTTGTTGCAGCACAGCACTTCTGCGCCGAAGAGCGCGAGCGGACCGACCGTTATCTGGCGCAAACGCAAGCTGCGCTGCCCTTTAAACAGCTTTCAACCCAATCCGAACCAGAGGAATAGTAATGAAATATCTTCACACCATGGTACGCGTCACTGACCTAGAAGCCTCGTTACACTTCTACTGCGATCTGCTCGGCCTGATCGAAACCAGCCGCCGAGAGTTCCCCAATGGCCGCTTCACGCTGATTTTCTTGGCCGTTGCCGAGGGCGAACCGTCGGTCGAGCTAACCTACAACTGGGATGCTGATGAGACCCTTGATGGCGGTCGCAATTTTGGCCACCTCGCCTACTCGGTTGATAACATCTATGAGTTGTGCCAAAAGCTGCACGATGCTGGCGTGACCATCAACCGACCGCCGCGCGACGGCCACATGGCCTTTGTGCGCAGTCCAGACAATATTTCCATCGAACTGTTGCAGGAAGGTCCTGATTTGCCGCCTACCGAGCCTTGGTTGAGCATGGCCAATTCCGGCGTCTGGTAGCTGCAGCCGGGCTTTTGCCGACGTGTGCCCGCAGGAACGCTGGCCACGTGGCGCTCAAACCTGATAAAATGCGCCACCTCAATTCAGACCCATTCAAAAGGATCGCCTCAATGCGTGCAAGTCGGTATCTCATCGCGACTGTCAAAGAAACCCCGGCCGATGCCGTCATCGTCAGCCACCAGCTGATGTTGAGAGCTGGCTTGGTGCGCCAATTGGCGTCCGGCTTATACAGTTGGCTGCCGACCGGCATGCGAGTGTTGAAAAAGGTCGAACAGATTATCCGTGAAGAATTGGACCGCTCAGGTGCCCAAGAACTCCTGATGCCAACCATTCAGCCCGCCGAATTGTGGCAGGAATCGGGTCGGATCGACGCGATGGAAGGCCAAATGTTGAAAGTGAAGGATCGGCACGACCGCGACTTCGTCTACGGACCGACTCACGAAGAGGTGATCACCGACATCGCGCGCAATGAATTGAACAGCTATCGCCAACTGCCGATGAACTTTTACCAAATTCAAAATAAATTTCGCGATGAATTCCGGCCCCGTTTCGGGGTTATGCGGGCACGCGAATTCATTATGAAAGACGGCTATTCGTTCCATGCCGATCAGGCCTGCCTGTCGGCCGAATACGATAATATGTATCAGGCCTATTGCCGGATCTTCGACCGCCTAGGTTTCAATTATCGACCTGTGGAGGCCGACAGCGGCGCCATGGGCGGCGCAGCATCGCATGAGTTCCAAGTCCTGGCTGAATCGGGTGAAGACTATATTGCCTATGCCGAGGGGGGCACCTACGCCGCTAATATCGAACGCGCCGAGGCGTTATTACCGGCGACGCCGCGGGCTGAACCCAGCGCGGCCATGACCCAGATCGATACGCCCGATGCCAAGACCATCGAGCAGCTGGTAGCGCAGTTTAATCTGCCCATCGAACAGACCGTTAAAACATTGATCGTCGAAGCCAGCGATGACAGCGACGCCGAACTGATTGCTCTGATTGTGCGCGGCGACCATGTGCTCAATGAGGTTAAGGCCGAGAAATTAGCCCAGGTAAAGGCGCCCTTCACCTTGGCCAGCGAAGCCCGCATCCGAGCCCTGATCGGTGCCGGACCGGGTTCCTTAGGACCGGTCAACCTGCCTATTCCCTGTGTGGTCGATCGCTCGGTGTCGGTGCTGTCCGACTTCAGCGCCGGCGCCAATACCGACGGCAAGCATTATTTGAATATCAACTGGGAACGGGATGTCGCGCTGCCTGAGATCGCCGATCTGCGCAATATTGTCGCCGGCGATCCGAGCCCCGATGGCCAAGGCACGTTGCAGATACTCAAGGGTATTGAGGTCGGCCATATTTTCCAATTGGGCGATAAATACAGCAAGGCGCTCAAGGCCGAGGTACTCGATCAGGGTGGTAAAACCAAGCCGATGCTGATGGGTTGTTACGGCATTGGTGTGACCCGTATTGTCGCTGCCGCCATCGAGCAGAACTATGATGCCAATGGCATCATCTGGCCCTATGCGATTGCCCCCTTCCATGTCAGCATTGTGCCCTTGAAT
>JBLHFL010000144.1:0-5776 GCA_047618105.1 Granulosicoccus sp. | reverse complement strand
CGGGCTGGCAATATCAACGCCCCAATGGGGCGAGCCTGGAACGTCGTTATAGTAGCGTTGGCTGCCATAGACCCCGGAAATGCGGCCCTGGGCCGGCCAAATAAATTGCTCTTCGCGCCAGAATTGAAGCTCACTGCCTGCGGCTCGTGCACGCTTGACCGCCTGTGCTTCGCGCACGATTCGATCAGTGAACGATTTGGGTGGCGTGACCAACTCCTTCGGCAACCCACTCACCCGTTGAATATTAAAGCTCCGACTGTCAATCCACAGATCGAGGCTTTCGGTCTGACCGATGGCATCGGTGGCCGCCACTTCATGCTGGCCGGCAAGCTCTCGGCCAATGCCAATGGCTAGATAACCCTCGTTATCGGTCTGGTACAGACGATCTTGAAACTGAACCGAGTTGCCTGGATCGGTCTGCACGATAAGATAACCACCGCTCACGGCAGCCTGTTCTATGACCACCATCAATTTAGCGGCCGATTGGTTCATAAAACAGATGAAAAGTAAGGGGGAAATCCGCACAATTCGCTTCAATTGGATCGACATCATTATCGGCTAACCTGCACTTGGGTGGCTTTGGGCAACCAGTGTAGCCGTATTTGCTACCTTTCTGGGTTTTATTAGGCCTTGCTGGGTATAATCGCAGCAATGTGCCTATTCGCATGAATTCAACGCCAACACTATCAGGCTGGACAATGTCACAAAATATTCTCGTCATAAACTCAGGTAGCTCTTCGGTAAAATTCTCACTCTTTGACATGACTCATCAGACTGAAACCGCCAGTGGACTGGCTGAACGGCTCGGCTCAGACGCTGCCGCGCTGACGCTACGCTGGGCGGATGGCGAACATCGCCAAGCCTTGCACGACAGCGACTATGCATCGGTCCTGACCCAGATCATCTCGGTCTTGACCGAGCAGCAGCTGTTGCATCGCTTGCCCTCAGTGATCGGTCACCGTGTGGTGCACGGCGGCGAGGTCTTCAGCGATCCGGTTATCGTAACGGATGAGGTCCTGGCTAGCATTCGTCAGTGTATTGCGCTGGCACCGTTACACAATCCGGCCAATCTGGCTGGTATAGAGGCACTGGCGACGCTCTATCCAAACATTCCTCAGGTCGCGGTGTTCGACACCGCCTTTCACCAAAGCCTAGCGCCGAAGGCCTTCTTGTATGCGGTGCCTTATAAACTCTATGAGCACGAGGGGGTGCGCCGCTATGGTTTCCATGGCGTGAGCCATCAGTATGTCGCCGCCGAAGCCGCCACACGCTTGGGTATTAGCGCGCAGCACGGCATCATCAGCGCCCATCTGGGCAATGGCTGCAGCGCCTGTGCTGTGGCCAACGGCCAATCGATGGACACCACGATGGGCATGACACCACTGGAAGGCCTGGTCATGGGCACGCGCAGTGGCGATGTCGACCCGGGTTTGCACCAGTTTTTGTACCAACAGAAGGGCTGGGATGTCGAAACGGTTACCAACATGCTCAACAAGGAAAGCGGTATGCTCGGTCTCTCGGGCCTGTCCAATGATATGCGCACTTTGGAGGCCGCGGCTAATGAGGGGGTCGAACGGGCACAACTGGCGCTGGCGGTTTTCTGCTTTCGCCTGGCGCGCCATATCGGCGGTTTGGCAACCTCACTAACCCGCCTGGACGCCCTGGTATTTACCGGCGGTATAGGCGAAAACTCTCGATTTATTCGCGCTACGGTGATTGAAAATCTGGCGATCTTTGGCTTCCGATTGGACAACGAGCTCAATGCCCGCAATGGCGATATGCTCGGTGTCATCTCCACCGGGCCAGGCCCAAAGGTCGTGGTCATTGAGACCAAAGAAGAATTAATGATTGCCCGAGCCGCTCTAGCTCTAATTTAATGCGATAGCTTAAAAGGTAACGCAACGTGAAATATACATATTTTGTCACCGCCACCGGCGCCGGCACTGGCCTCACATCAGTCTGTCTCGGCCTAGTCCGAGCCTTGGAGCAATTGGGCGTTCGAGTCGCTTTTTGCAAGCCCATCGCCCAGCAATTTGACAAGGAGCAAGGCCCTGAACGCTCGACCCATCTGGTCAATGTGACGCTCGGCTTACACCCAGAAAAGCCCATCAAGCTGGCCCATGCTCAGCAGCAACTGGCCCTGGGCCAGGCCGACCGCCTGATGGAAGAAGTCATCCAGCTCTCCCAGGCGTCGGGCGAAGATGCTGACATTCTAATCGTCGAAGGCCTGGTGCCAGTTGCCGATGAAAACTACATCGCCGAGCTGAACCGTAATATGGCCAAGGCGTTGGACGCCGATGTTATTCTGGTCTCGGCCAAGAACAGCGACAGCACGGCTCAACTGAATGAACGTATTAAGATGACCGCCAGTCTATTCGGTGGCATCCATCATAGGAAAGTGGTCGGTTGCATCCTCAACAAGGTTGGGGCACCGGCACCGGCCAGTCAGCAGGTAATCGCCGAAGAAGACCCTGAGGAACTGGGTACAGCCAGACACCACAGTGCCGAGGAATTTGCCGCCATCTTACCGATATTCAAGAAAGATGACTTTAAATGCATTGGCGCGGTGCAATGGAACCCTTTACTGGTTGCCCCGCGCACCGCAGATGTTGCTGAGCATTTGGGCGCGCGCATTATCAATGAGGGCCAGATGAGCGAACGGAGGGTGCAATCCATTACCGTCTGCGCGCGCACCATGCCCAATATGCTGCATACGCTCAAGGCCGGCACTCTGGTGGTGACCCCCGGTGATCGGGACGATATCTTACTCGCGGCCTGTATGGCGGCGCTCAATGGCGTGCCGCTGGCGGGCGTCATCCTAACCGGCGGCCTACAACCCATTCCCCAGGTGATGGATCTGTGCCATTCGGCTTTCTTAACCGGTTTGCCGGTGTTGACCTCGGAACACAATACCTTCCGCTCGGCCCAGCTGTTGAATTCCATGAATACCGAAGTCCCGGCCAATGACATCCAGCGCATGGAAAGCGTGATGAACGCGGTGGCCGGTTCGATCAATGCCAAATGGCTGGCCGAACGGGCCCAGGTTATTGAAGAACGGCGTTTGTCGCCACCGGCCTTCCGGCACCTGTTGGTCAAGCGCGCGCGCAAGGCGGCCAAACGCATTATTTTACCGGAAGGCAGTGAGCCGCGCACGATTCGAGCCGCAGCCATTTGCCACGAAAAAGGCATTGCCCATTGCGTCCTGTTGGGCAATCCCGATGAGATTCGTCGTATCGCGCAAACCCTCGATATCATCTTGCCCGACTCCATCGAGATCATCGATCCGGCCATCGCCGTACCCAAGTATATTGACGCCATGGTTGAGCTGCGCAAACACAAGGGCCTGAGCGCGCCGATGGCCGAAGCCCAACTGGAAGACCCGATCGTTTTGGGTACCATGATGTTGGCGCTGAATGATGTCGACGGCTTGGTCGCCGGGGCCATCCACACCACAGCCAATACCGTTCGCCCCGCTCTGCAGCTGATCAAAACCCGGCCCAACACCAAGTTGGTGTCGTCGGTGTTCTTTATGCTTTTGCCCGATCAGGCTGTGGTCTATGGCGATTGCGCGATCAACCCGGACCCTAATGCCGAAGAGCTAGCCGATATTGCCATTCAATCGGGCGATTCGGCCCGGGCCTTTGGTATTGAACCGCGCATTGCGATGATCAGCTATTCGACCGGCATATCGGGCACCGGCAGCGATGTTGAAAAGGTCCGTGAAGCCACGCGTATTGCGCAGAAACTGCGCCCCGACCTGCTAATTGATGGCCCCATGCAATATGACGCAGCGAGCACACCGTCGGTCGCGGCCAGTAAGGCACCAGACAGTTTGGTCGCGGGTCGGGCCACGGTGTTTGTTTTTCCCGATCTCAATACGGGCAATACCACCTATAAAGCGGTGCAGCGCAGCGCCAATGTCATCAGCATTGGCCCCATGTTGCAGGGTTTGCGAAAGCCGGTGAATGATTTATCACGCGGCGCGTTGGTTGAGGACATTGTCTACACTATCGCGCTCACGGCTATTCAGGCGGACCAGATGAGTGACCATTAAGCGCGGTTCAGCCCAACCCCACCCCCCAGGCTTTTCGACCCTTTCCCCGTTCGAAAAGGGATTAAACTAAACCCTAGGGTAAGTTTAATCCCTCATTAAAATTACAAAGGCGCGCAACCGCCAGAGGACGCATTCCTTCCCTCACTCTGCCGGCCAACCACATCAACGGCGCCCTTGGCCGATGCTGGCGCGGAACGATGTTTTGTGCAGGCCAGTCGCCTACCTGGCGGGCCGGTTAGATCAACCAATAAAAGATGGACAGCCGTATATTAATTTTTACTGCCTATCAACTCGTTTTTTAAGTCCATATACTAGCTCCCGGCAAAGGAAGGAATGAAAAGTCCGCCGTTTTTTTAAACTGATGGCACAAAGGGTTTTGCATGAATGTGATAGATCTATTAAAGGAAAAGAGCGATCGCCTGGCGAAGAACCGGACCGAGATCATGGACTTGGTCAATCCCCAGGTGCGCGGCTATTTTATCGGCGCGATGAACAATGCCCGCAACAACCAATGGCTCAGTTGGGTACTGGATCAAACCAAGTTCGGCGTCGGTACCGAGGCCCAAAATAGCGATCAGGCCTGGCCGGAAAAGATGGGCTCCGATGCACAAAAAATGCTGCAACAACTTTCGGCGCAAATGAATCAGGTCACGCTAGTCGGTGAATGGCTCACGGTCGATCAAGAGCGGATCGACCGCTTCGCCGATGTCACCGATGACCACCAATGGATCCATACCGATGTGGTCCGGGCGAAAGAGCATTCGCCGTTCGGCGGCACCATTGCCCATGGGTTTCTGACCTTGGCACTCATACCCAAACTGATAGGCGCCGTAAACCCCGACACACCGACCTACCCGGGCGCTAAAATGGTCGTAAATATGGGCTTGAATCAGGTGCGCTATCCCTATCCAGTGAAAACCGGTTCTCGACTTCGGGCGTCGAAAAAGGTCATCCATGTCGCGTTGGTCCGGCGCGGCCTGGAAGTCACTGAAGAAATAACCGTCGAAATTGAAGGTTGCCGTCGCCCCGCCTGTGTGGCGCAAACATTAATGTTGCTGGTGTTCTAGCACTTAGGGCTGGAGATAACCGAGGGTGACCCGCTCGTTGCCACCGTAATCGGTGACCGTCTCAATTCGGCTAAAGCCCCCGGCACTCAACAGTGCTCTGACGGCGGGTGCCTGTTGCCAGCCGTGTTCAAAAAACAACGCACCGCCTGCACTCAAGCAGTTACTCGCCTGCGCGATAATCTTGTCAAACTCCGCCAGACCGCCCCGATCTGCAATCAGTGCACTGCTTGGCTCGAAGCGCACATCACCAAGCTGCAAATGGGGATCGTTAGCATCGATATAGGGCGGATTACTGACCAAAAGATCCACCGATCCGGGCGCCACCCCGGCGCACCAATCGCCCACACGGAACTCCACCGCCAGACCCAAGGCCAGAGCGTTTTCTTGCGCCAAACCGACCGCAGCCGCTTGTCGATCGAGACCGGCAATATGCCAGGCGGCACGTTCCGACTTAAGGGCCAGGGCGATAGCACCAGTCCCCGTGCCCAGATCAAGACACACTCGCGGTGACGGCCCAAAATGGGCGAGAACCGTCTCCACCAATATTTCGGTGTCGGGTCGGGGAATCAGGGTACTGGCGTTGGTTTTTAAGGGAAGAGACCAGAATTCACGTTCGCCCACCAAATAGGCAACGGGTTCGCCAGTCACTCGGCGT
>JBLHFL010000143.1:0-5794 GCA_047618105.1 Granulosicoccus sp. | reverse complement strand
GGTACAGGTCGCCCAGGTCGCCAATTTCCTGCGCATAATCAACGCACTCGACAATATCGACAACCGGATCCTACGCCAAGCCGATCGGGCCTTGCTGGCCTTGGCGCACCAACCGACCCCCAATGCAGTTATCGACCGTATTCTATTGATTATGATCAGCGACGTGGACGATATCAGCACGGTGCTCAATGACGGTGGCCTGCACAACAGCGGGGGCTTACCGGTAAATGCTATCAAGCGTCTCGACCAGGCGAAAAAACGCCTGCAACAGGCGATGAACACCAGTGCGTCCGTGACTGCACGGACCCATCACGTTGAGGTCGCCGAAGCGGAATTGCTGGCAGTAAGAGGATTACTGAGATACTAGCAGGGCAGCGTTTGTGCGTCTTGCGAGCCCAACGCTGGGTGAACGAAGATCGGAATAGAGTTTGGCCTTGTGCTGCGCGCGGGGCTGGCACTTCTTGGCCGGCGAAGCTGAGTCGCCCGGGTGCTGGCCTTAAGCGACCGAGCTGGGTACCGGTTCGGCAGTGCTAATACAGCGCGTTAACCAATGCAGGATGTCATTGGCCGTGGTCATCACTGCGTCAAAGTCTTCATCGTCGGCTAGCGCGCTGTTAAACCAATCATTCCAGCCTATCTGATCGGTACCTTGGTCGGTCCCGGTCGATTGAGCCTGAGCAAAAAAGCTCAGGTGATCGCCGCTAAATGATTGGCTAAAGTGACTCTTAAGGTGTCGTTCGATAAGCCCAAATGCTTTGGACATTCTGCCCATCGAGTAGACCAGTCCATACCAGTTGACCGCGGTCTTACGCCAAAAAGGAAAGGCAGGGTCCAAGGTCGCTTGTTGGTCCGGTGACATTTGAATGTAGCTAAAGTGCTTATTCAAGGCCCGTAGATCGTCTTGAGCAAAACGGCACCGGTCTGCTGGGAGTGCGGCAAGTGGCGCATCATTAGGCCGATGCAGTTGTTCCAATAGTTCAAGCGTGCGCCAGCATTGCACCCAAATTTCCAATGCTTGAAAATAGCGCCGTTCGGTCAGGGTATCGGCTAACAATGACTGCATAAAATGGCTGTCGGCATTCAACGTGCGGCTATCTTGGGTATATTGATCGATACGACCAATGGAATCGAGTTGATTCTGGGGCGAATTAACCTCGGACTGTTCAACGATCATGTTTAGATACCTCGAATTGTTTGTTGGCTGCGATACTTCGACATCATTTATGAATTTAAAGCACCAAACAAACAAATCCTGGGCTATTACTTTCGAATTTCAGAAAGCTACTTTGATTTTCTTGTTGATTCTATGGTTTCATTTTTAGTGTTAAATTTTTCGTGAAAACCATCCTATATTCAATTTGAAACACATGCATTCCTTATTTCCATAATTGAATATTTTAAATTTTTAGTATCACCTCTCTTATCTTTAGTATCACTTTTATTTCAAATACTTCGTCCAACTTCTGTGCCCCATTCCAAAAATTGCCTTCGTCTCTACTGAACTGCTGAGCGTAAGTTCTATGCCATTAATCTTTTTGACTTATACTCAGGGATGGCGAGACAGTGCCTCTTAGCAATATACAAACCTGTTACTTGCCCAACTCAACCCAACCCAACCCAACCGTTCAGGTTGATACATCAGCAGATAAAAGCGGATAAAGATGCAGCAGTACTTTGCAGTTCAGGCTTTTAAAGCCCTTTTTATGATACTTGTGCCGGCCGTGGCTTGGAGTCATTCCGGCGGATTGGATAGTACGGGCGGGCACAGTGATCGGCGCAGTGGCCTGTACCATTGCCACCGCGCCGCCTGTGACGAAGGTGGGCCCCTCGTAGCAGCCTCGGCGCAGTCGCCAGCGTCGGACTATAAACGCGCCGATTGGCCTCATTGGCAAGACACCGACGGTGACTGCATGAATACCCGGCACGAGATGCTTGCGGCTCAGGCGACCGGCCCGTTGACCCTATCAGCCGATGGCTGTTCAGTTGCCCGCGGTCAATGGCTCGACCCCTTTAGTGGCGGGCTGTATACCCAAGCGAGTGATCTCGATGTCGACCATATAGTTCCCCTGGCTTGGAGCCACCGGCACGGCGGCGCGCTTTGGTCAAAGCATCAGAAAACGATTTTTGCTAATGACCCAGAGAACCTATTGGTGGTCGATGACGGCCTGAATCAGGCCAAGGGTGCGCAGGGACCCGATGATTGGCTGCCGCCGAACACAGCCTATCATTGTACCTACCTGGCGAGCTGGGAAAGGCTGCTGAGCAAGTATCGCTTAAGTATGAGCGATCGCGAAGCCAGCTTATTTCGGCGTCAACAACAGGACTGTCCTGCTTAAGTTATCCGGTCTAGGTCAGACGGCCTTGTGCTTAACCTGCAGGCGTCGCTGGTGCAGCAGCGGCTCGGTGTAGCCACTGGGTTGGCTTTGACCTTGGAAGATCAGATCCACCGCGGCTTGAAAAGCCAGACTGGCGGCAAAGTCCGGTGCCATGGGCTGGTAATTACCATCATACCCATTTTGCGCATCCACGATCGCGGCCATGCGCTTCAATGACAGCATCACCTGCTCAGCCGACAGTAGGCCGTGGTGCAACCAGTTGCAGATGTGTTGACTGGCAATCCGCAAGGTCGCCCGGTCTTCCATCCGCCCGATATCGTGGATATCGGGAACCTTCGAACAGCCAATGCCTTGATCAACCCAGCGCACCACATAGCCGAGCAGGCCCTGTATATTGTTGTCGAGCTCCTCTTGGCGCTCGGCCGCTGAGAGCGCGGCTGGGTCGGACAGCAGGGGAATGGTCAGCAGACTGGCCAACAAAGAGGCTGCGCTGCCCTGCTGCGGTGGTTGCTGGTCCTGCGACCGATACTGGTCGAGCAACTCAGCCTGAACGCGAGCGACATCGACCTGATGGTAATGCAGGGCGTGCAGGGTTGCCGCCGTGGGCGATGGCACCCAGGCACAGCTGGCACCGGCTTGGGGGTGGCCGATCTTGGTCGCCATCATACTGGCCAGCGCATCTGGGATGGCCCACATACCCTTACGAATCTGGGCCTTACCGGCCAGCCCGGCGAGCAGACCGACGCGCACGTTATTGGCCTCATAGGCGGCTATCCACTGCTCGTCTTTCATCAACTCTTTGCGCACCACCGGCCCGGCCAACATGCTGGTGTGAATCTCATCGCCGGTGCGGTCCAAAAATCCGGTATTGATAAACACCAGGCGCTGCTGTGCAACGCGAATGCAGGCCTTCAGATTGACCGAGGTACGCCGCTCCTCATCCATAATACCGATTTTCAGGGTATTGGCCGGCAGCTCCAATAGGTCTTCAATACGGCTAAACAGGTCACAGCTAAACTGCACCTCCTCCGGGCCATGCATCTTGGGTTTGACTATATAGATGCTGCCAGAACGTGAATTGCCTTGTTGGCTCGGGCCATGCAGATCGTGCACGGCAATCAGGCAGGTTATTAATGCGTCCACTATGCCTTCCGGGACCGGCTCACCCTCTGGGCTCAAGAGCGCATCGGTGCTCATCAGATGACCCACCTGGCGAATAAACAGTAAGCTGCGACCGGGCAAGGTGAGGCTGCCGGCGTCCGGTGTCTGATAAGTGCGGTCCGGGTTGAGGGTGCGCACCAGCGTCTGGGCACCCTTGCTCAACGTGGCCTGGAGATCGCCCTTCATCAAACCCAACCAGTTTCGATAGACCAGGCACTTATCGGCGGCATCGACCGCAGCAATGGAATCTTCGCAATCTTGAATGGTCGTCAGCGCCGCTTCAAGCACCAGGTCCTTGACCCCCGCGGCATCGGTTTGCCCGATTAGATTGTCGCGGTCGATCTGGATTTCAATATGCAGACCGTTATGACGCAACAGAACCAGGTTGGGCTGCTCGGCTCGGCCGTTAAAGCCGACAAACAGCTCTGGTGCCACCAGGCCGGTACTAATGTCGCCGCTGAGTTCGACCACCAACTGCTGGCGCTCGACACGGTAGGCCACGGCATCGGCGTGGGATCCCTGCACCAGCGGCACGGCCTGATCGAGAAAGCGCCGACCATAGGCCTGCACCGCGCGACCGCGTTCGGGATCGTACGCCTCGGTGGCGGCTCGTTCGCTGCTCGCAGCTATTACATCGCTGCCATAGAGCGCATCGTAGAGGCTGCCCCAACGGGCATTGGCGGCATTGAGTGCGAACCGGGCATTCATCAGCGGCACCACCAACTGGGGTCCGGCGACATGCGCAACCTCGGGGTCGACGTGCTCAGTACTGATCTGAAAATCGGCCGGTTCCGGTACCAGATAACCAATGTCCCGCAAAAATTGTTGATAGCGTACCGGGTCTAAGGGGTGATTCTCAGGCGCTAGGTGAAAAGCATCGATCTGCGCCTGATACCGAACACGGGTTGCCAACAGCGCTTCATTTATGGGCATGAAATCGCTCAGGATATGGACCGCGCCGGTCCAGAACCGGTCGCTGTCGATCGTAAGACCGGGCAAAACCTCGGACTCGACGAACTGAAAAAGTTCCGAGTCGATTCGATAACCCTCTTTAATAATAGCTGTGTCCATCTTACCCTCCCACGGGTCACTCCAATGAGCGACAGCCCAAACCGATAGGGTTCAGGCGCAATTGAATTTGAGTTTAGGCCCAGTCTCCTGGTTCAGGTCCAGAAACCTGGGTAGCCGACTTGGCTTTCGCTGGCGTTACAACATGGCTAAGCTCAGTGACCCGTCCAGTTCGATCAAATCGCAATTGGCACCTGGTCCACCGCGATCGATGACCATAAAATCACTGACCTTATGTAGGGCCAGACAGTAATGGTGCCAGGTCCCAGCATGGTAATTGACACCCTGCTGAGGGCCGGCGAGAAAGGCTTGCAGTTGATTGATATCAAACTCACCAGCCGGTGCCACCACGACCCAATAGGGCTGATTCGATATAGGTATAAATGCTTGGCTGGAGAGCGGGTGCCGCTCCATCATGCGCAGCGCGATCGGTTGCACCAAGGGGGTCGAACGAAACATATTGATCAGAGTTCGACCGCCGTCTTTGGTAACATCGACGCTGGCCAGATCGTGATAGCGCTCGGTATGGCCATCGTTGATGGCAAAATGAGTGGCCCGATCGCTAATTTCGATCACATCGCCAAAGGCAGCGAATGCTTCGCGGGTCAGTGGTTTGGGCTGCAATACTCTAGGTTGTACAGTACGATTTGGCATCAGCGCGACTCCGTGCTTGAGCTTGAGCGGATTCGTCTCATGCCAAGGCCTGGCGCTTACCAAACACGCGCAGTCGCGACACCCCACCATCGGGATAGATGCTCAAGCGAATGTGGCTAAAGGCCTGTTCTTTGGGCACCAGAATTTCCCGAATAAACAGATGTTCACGGTGTGCATAGAGCTTGGTTTGGCCAATAATCGGCTGCCAGTCTAGGGCTTGTAGCGCCGCTGGGTCGGCGCGCAAGGCGGCCACGGCGAGCGGATCGCCACTCGCCGTGGCGCCTTCGAGGCTAAAGGTATCGGGATAATTGCCCTTAAAGTGGCAGGTGTCGACTAGGACCTTTTCGACGCTGCCCAGCGTGGCCAGTTGAATAATCGACCAATCGGGGCCAGGATCGCGGCGCCGGCGGGTTTCCCAGCCGTCACCCATATTTTTGCCGCGTTCGGGCATGATCAGATTGTTCTTGTCGCTGTAAAACATATCGCTGACCAACAGGGCTTGGCCGCCATTTTTGATCGAGGCCAGATCGATCAGTTCGCCGTCGACAAAGTCGTGCCAATCGACTGCCACCTCA
>JBLHFL010000142.1:0-5850 GCA_047618105.1 Granulosicoccus sp. | reverse complement strand
ATGTGATACCAGCTTTCGGTAATCTGAGCATCCGCTTGGGCGTCCTCGGGCCAAAAGCCGTGATTGACCTCGCTGGCGACGGTATTGAGTAAATCGGTGAACAATACATTCAAGGTCTGGATGTCATCATTGTCCCGAGCCAAGAAGTCCAGTTCACTCTCTTGCAAGTTGCCCTTGGCGAGGACCCCGACCTCACTCTTAATCGCGCTGGGGCCGGCGGCGGCATCGGCGTAAATAAGTTTGGTGAGGGCATCCTTTAGCAGGTCATGATAGGGATTTTGGGTGATAAAACATTGGCTCTGCCACAGTTCAACCGGTTCAACATCCGGTGTATCGGAAACGGTTTCGAAATCAAAATCCATGGGGGCAACGCTCGGGGTAATGGGAAGGCAAGATTACCCAAGATCGGCTCCTTTTGTAAGGCCCGAGCGATAACAGGACGCTACATTGCAGTCGGCCCCTGAATGGCAGACATAAAAAAACCCGCCAAGGCGGGCAAAAAACAAACATAATAGGGTATAGCGGTTGTGCTCAGGCAAGGCATAGTACACAGGACATAGAACTTAGGCCTTATGACCGTGCCCGATGGAGTCAATTAGATCGTGCATGGCTTTTGAGATTGAATCGGTCGTTGCCTTAATCCAGTGGTTTAGTGCCTGACTGCGCAGTGCGCGAGCTTGGCGAACGTACCGAGCGACTTCATCGGAGCTCAAACTTGGGGCTGTGAACGGTTCGTGGTTTTGCATGTCGGTTCCTCTTTGCTTCAAAAAATTCTATAAAAGGAGTGTAGTTATTTGACCTTTGACCAACAAACGATTATTTTTTGCACTATAGATGAAATTAACTCACTCATAGGTGGCCTATCAAACGTTTACCGCCCTTCAAGGCTCTGCAGGCATTCGAATCGGCCGGTCGTACCGGCAGTTTTCAGGCCGCGGCCCAAGAGCTGTTTGTCACGCCTTCAGCCATCAGCCATCAGGTCAAGGCTTTGGAAGCCTTTCTGGGTTTGGAATTATTCGAACGTAGGGTGCGTAAGGTAACCCTGAGTATGACCGGTGAGCGGTATTTGGCGGCGATCAGCCAAGCCTTTATGCAAATCGAATCGGCCACCGAACAGCTCGCCGGTCATGTTGGCGGCGAACTTAAATTGGCGGTGGCACCGACCTTTCTCGATCGTTGGCTCCTGCCCCGTTTCAATGACTTTACCAAGCGCCATCCCGATATTGAACTGGATATTCACAGCTCCATCGGGGTAATCGACTTTAACCAGTCTGATATCGATATGGCAGTTTACTTCGGTGATGGCGAATGGGGCGGGGTCAGCTGCACCCACTTGCGAGCGTCCTTCTTGGTACCGGTTTGCGCCCCGGAACTGTTGGAGCAAGAGCGCATTATGGTGCCAGCCGACCTGCTCAAGCTGCGCCTGCTGCAGGTCAAGAGGCGGCCGGAGCATTGGCCGAGCTGGTTTGCCTTATCGCAAACCGACTTCCATCCTGCGCTCGGCATTATCAATTTCTCCAATGGAATGTTGACGGCCAATGCGGCAACCGAGGGCCTCGGAGTGGCCCTAACCGATCCGAGTTTGGTGTCGGCAGAGATAGAGCGGGGCGAGCTGATGATTCCAATTGACCTGGTTATGCAGCTGCCGAAGTCCTTTTATCTGGTGTCACAGAAAAACCGCCCACTCAGTCACGCCATGACGGTGTTCCAGACCTGGATCATCGAACGAATGGCCCGCGATTTGACCGAACATAAGGGCCTAAAGCCCTAATCCTAGCGTCAATCGCCCCGGCTAATGGGTGACAACATCACCCGCTGGTTCCAGGCATTGGTGACGCGAAATTTATCTCCGCCGATGCGGGGAGTTTGGCTCGAATCGGAATATGCAAATATACGATATTGTCGACTTTTTCCGCTCTAGAGCGCTCGGGCTTTTTAATATCAGCGGCATTCGGGAACAGCTCAAAATCGGGTTTTTCCGCATACTCGTAAACGGATTTAGGCAGCCAGCTGCCCCAAATATATTTCAAGGTGTCGGGCAGTGCTGACATCGGGCCTTGGTGTTTAAATACGGCATAGAGCTGCTCGGGTAGGGTGCGTGTGATCATGCCATCGGGAATAGCGCCAAACTCGGAAACCTCAGCGGCACATATATAGCTGAAGCCGGTGTCGTCTGCTGATTCAGAATACTCTTCATAAATGCCGAAGAGATCTTTATTGGCCCGGTGGTTGATTTTTTCTTCGACCGGCTTAAAGGCAGACCATAGCTTAAATAGATTTAAATCATCATCGCCATACCTATTGGCAATGCCCACTATTTTCCGTTCAGCTTGAGTAATGATGTTCGGCGTCATATGCAGGGGACTGCGCAATTGATGTAACATATGTGGACTAAATTGATCTTTGTAAAGCAGCCTAAAGGGCTCGTTTGTTTTTCGATATTTTCCCGGTGTCATATTAAAGAGATTTTTAAAGGAACGAGTAAATGCCTCCTGAGACTCAAACTGGCAATCCAGCGCTAAATCAATGATGGCGATCGGCTCTTTTACCAATCGATCCGCAGCGATGGTCAGTCTGCGCTTGCGCAGATATTCCTTCGGCGAATCCCCCACGACCGTTTTGAATATTCGGCAAAAATGATAGGTTGAGAAATGTGCAGCCCTGGCCATATCGTGAATGGTTATTGGCTGGTACATGTTTTCCTCAATGTATTTAATACTGTCGAAAATACGCTCCATTTACCGAGCTCCAAAAGGTCAGAGGTGATTTTCTTAGCCTACGTTGTTGCGCGGATGCGCCTTGCCCTGCTCCAGGTAGTACTTTAGCTCTTCTGCAATTTCAAGACTGGCCTGGTTGATCTTGAGTTTAATTAATGGGGTCAACAAAAAACCGATAATGCCTTTCGTTTCCATTATGAATTCTATTATCACCGTGGTGCTGTTCTTATCTATCGACTTGAGCGACCACATCCCCACTGCGCGTTTAGCAATTTTCGGCGCTCCTTTGGAAATATGGTAGGTTAATGCGAAATTGGTCGCATCGAAGGTGTCTAATGCTTGAACGGTTTGGCCACGTTCGGTGACGGTGTCGCGGACTGAATAGTCCAACCCGGTAAACTTTGCCGGACCCGCCGGTTTGGAATCGAAAAAATTGCTCGACCAGAGATGGACTTGGGCAAATTGGGTGCCCATGACGGCCCACACGGCATCGATATCTTTCTCAATCGTCATTTCTTTTCTGATATTCATCCACTGGTACCCTTTTGAAATTCATTAGTGAAAATATGGCCTCCGCAGCAATTTCTTGACGTCCACAACGCTCCCGCTGTCAGAGCCAATATACGTTAGTTTGCACTACAAATATGGATTGACTGGATATGCACCCCGTAAAGCAGGGTGGACGGGTCTATCGTTTGGTCTGAAATCGGCTGAGGGCTATTATGAACGGCTAATTAGCGTGGACTCTTGATATTTCCTGCTCTGATGGCTTTACCGGATTGTTGGCAAGCCGAACGGACCTATCGAGCGATTGAGGTGAATGGCTCATTGAGCACTCTAAATTGATAAAGTGCGAAATGCGGATGCTCTTCGATGTGTTCCAAAAAACAGGTTCTCCAGCATGAACCGCTCAGGTTATTAACACGAATCTGAATGGTTTCCCGGAGGGCATAGCTGGCTAGAGGGCCACTGAAGATAAAGCTGCTCGAACTGTGAAAGTGACACAGCGGATAAGAGATTTGGCCCGCTTGGTTTCTCACCGGCAAGCTGTAGCAAAGCTTGTTGAGTGTGCTGATGATGCTCTTTAGCGGATAACGAATCGATTCGACTTTAAGCATCTATCCCTGTTTCTATAACACCTTCCTATTAAATATAGTTTTACATTGGCCCGTTGGCTGGTTTTTTGGATGATTATTCGCTGTTTCGCACGCCTATTTAACGAATCATTAGGTCAGTAATGCTGCCAGGACGGATTTAGGCGAGATTATCTCTGCCCCTCAGGTACGAAATGCTTACCCGCCTGAGGGCTGCGCTCAAACAGTTGCTCTCCGCGCCAGACCGTATTGTCGTTATAGCGCACTAGAGCCAGCCCAAGATTATCAGGTTGCCTTAAGACCTGGCCCAATA
Source organism: Granulosicoccus sp. (assembly GCA_047618105.1). Taxonomy (GTDB): domain Bacteria; phylum Pseudomonadota; class Gammaproteobacteria; order Pseudomonadales; family Natronospirillaceae; genus Reinekea. Next base: position 1,726 of record JBLHFL010000142.1, on the reverse strand, counting down.
TCTGGGCATCCACCATAGCCTTATAGGCCCTGGCCCCGGTGCGTGGATAGAGTTCGAAGACCTACGCATCGGCCCTATGAGCGGAACAGGGACGCTAGGGGAACCAGTTGGTTCATCGATTCAATCCACCGAGCCAACCCTGCTTGCTGAATCAAATTGGTCGCAATAGGACAGTCGGCATAGAGGTAACCCGCCAGAAAGCCGTAAAAGGACAGGTCAACGTGACCGGGTTGATCACCGTTGTGGAATCGACCTTTCATGGTCTGCTTAAAGTCGCGCGCGAAACCAAGCTCATCCGCTTCCTGATGTCCCAGCCCGACATAGGCAATATTATGCCGTGCCTGCTTCTGTTCTAAACGCTTTAGGACGGGTCCGATCAGCCACTTCATAAACCATGGCGCGCCAACGGTCGCCACGGCCAATCGGGCCCAATCCTTGCTGGTGCAGTGCAGTTTGAAGCTGGTGTCCAACTCCAAAACAATGCGCCGTTCCCATTCATTGTTATAGGCCATGCCCAGGGCGGGTAGCAGATGTTTGAGAATTACCCAGGAATCATTGACCTGACGCCCGGCGACATCGATCACTGGGATTTTGTGATAATCCGTGTCGGGTTTGATCCCTTGAGGCTTGGCTTTAAGGTGTTGTTCGTGCCTAAACGGAATCTTGCCATAGACCAAAAAAGTGCGCAGTTTGGTGGTGGCATGCGAGAAGGCCGGGCCGTGAACGACCACATCGGTCAGTGCCGCTCTGCTATCCCAATTGAGTGCGGGTTGTGGATCAGCGCCTTCGGGGTTGGACCCGTCGGCTAACATTGCAGCTTGTGTTGTCGATTTCATGAAGAGGCTCTTTGTCTATTGTTACGGTTTACGAACAGGGCACTTGCCACGAAGCAAAGCGCTTGCCACGAAGCAAAGGTGGTATTGCGTTACCCCTATTGAATTCTGTGCCTATCTTAAGCTATATTATTTTTATACAGTAGGTGCTATAAAGCACATTTACTGTGCATTTTTGCAGGGGTAGGAGATGGACAGTTGGAATGAAATAAAAACCGCATATCAGGTAGCTAGACTGGGCACTGTCAGCGCGGCAGCCGAAAGCCTGGGTGTTCATCGCGCGACGGTCATTCGACATATAGATGCATTGGAAGCAGAGTTAGGCAGAAAACTCTTTCAACGACATATCCGGGGTTATACCCCAACCGAAGCAGGGGAGGATCTATTACGTGTTGCCCAGGCGACTGAGGAGCAGCTTAGCCAATGGGCGCTGCGCACCAGAGGCGACGGCATTGAATTGTCCGGGGAGTTAGTGATTACGGCGGTGGAGGGTGTAACTGAATTATGTGTTCCAGCCATGCGGGCCTTTTTGCGTCAGCATCCCAAAACCACTATCCGGCTGCTTACCAGCACCCGACTGTTTAAATTGGAATATGGCGAAGCCCATATCGCCTTGCGCGTCGGTGCCCAGCCTCAAGAGCCTGACAACGTCGTGCGTCCCTTGAAGACCTTGGAAATAGCTCTCTATGGCCACAGAAACTATATTGAGCAATATGGCCAGCCCTCGTCGACGGCAGACTGCAGCGATCACAACTTTATCGGTGCTGATCCATCGGTGCCGAAAAGAACTTGGCAAGCCTGGTATGACCAAAACGTGCCGGCGAAGCGAATTGTTTTTCTCAGTACCAGCAATGTCGTGATTGAACAGGCTGTGCGCGACGGAATTGGCCTGG
>JBLHFL010000141.1:0-5894 GCA_047618105.1 Granulosicoccus sp. | reverse complement strand
TCGTCCAAGATCATAAATAGACGCACTTCAGTGTCGCGGGCAACGTTGTTGTGCCAGCTGTCTAATACGGATCGAATTTCGGTCTCGGTGGTCGGAATAAAGCCACCGCTCATCATCAAATGACGAAGATTGCTTTGAAAATAGTCGGTTAACTGAACCAAGCCAATGTGATGGGTACCGACCAAAGTAAGCCGGGGTGTGTCGAGCATCAATGAATAGGTCATGGTCTGATTGCTAGGCTCCTAGTTGGATAGTGGTGTCAATGCGCCAAGTCCGGGGGCTTTCTGCGCGAGCTGATAACGCCAGCAATAATAAGTGCCAAACCGAGAAAGGTGGCCAGTTGCAATGGTTCTTTCAACACCAGATGAATTAAGAATAGGCTAATTAGGGGCGACAAAAAAATTAGCGTGCCCAGGCGAGCGGCATTGCCAGTGTGCATTAGCGCCATCTGCCAGAACACGAAGGTAATGCCCATTTCAAACAGGCCGACATAGACCAGACTGACGATCGACATCAGCTCCCACTGAATCGGCGGTGGCGGCACGAACCAGATCAACAGTCCCAAAATCGGCAGGCTAACGAGGAAATTATGGAACAGACCGATAATCGGATCGAGATTATTTTTTTTCGTGTTGAGCAGCCAAAAGCCGGCCCACAATAGGGTCGAGAAGATGGCCAACGCTAGCCCCCAATAGTCCAAGCTGCCGGTGACTTCTTTGCCGGCGATAGAGATTACCACGACACCCGAATAGCCCAGCAGCAGACCCCAGAGATCGCGCCGAGTGAGTCGATGTTTTAAAATGGGGACGCTAAGCAAGGCTAGGGTGATGGCCCAGGTGTAATTGACCGGCTGAGCGACCTGTGCCGGTAAGCGACGATACGCTTCGAACAGCACCAGGTAGTAAAGCACCGGGTTGAGACTGCCCAAGAGGAGAGCACTGCGCAGGTTGCTTGGAAAGGATCGAACAGCCTTCAGCAGTTTGCCTTGGGCGACCAAAATCGCTATTAAGACCAGTACGGAGGTCAGTGAAGCACCGGCGAGCAAGCCAATAACCGAATGGTATTGCAGCGCGATCTTGAAGGCCGTGGCGACTGTGGACCATAGCAAGATGGCCGCCATGGCATAGGCGACGGCCTTAGATTCGTTCGACATTTCGCTTGGCTACCGGACTGGGGGGAGCGCCAGTCTACTGGTAAAGGGCCCGCCGCAACAGTACCCCAAACGATGTTCGCCCCGCTCGGTTAAAATTGCAGCTCCAAGTAGAGGCCGGAGGAGAGGGAATCGATGTCGCTGCCGGGCTGGAGCAGCTTCCAGGTAAAGATCCAACCAATGTTGACGCCATCGGAGTTGGTCTTCAGATTCACCGTCGCCTGCACATAGTCGTCCGACTGATACAGCCGCGCAGTGCAACCGGAGCAGCCCGGATCAATCAACGCACGATAGGGCTGGGCATCGACATAGTAGAGCATGTTTTCAACACTTAGTGCGCGCTCTGGCCAGAGCCGGAAACCCATGCCGATGCCAAAGGTCTGGTAACCGCCCGCAACGGTCTTCACCCGATTTGAGTTGTCCCCGAGGCCCAATTTGTCATAGCCGGAAAAGAGCGCAAAACCGATCTGGTCTTGGGTCCACAGGCCAAGTCCCCAGCGGTTAGCGCTGATGGCCAGATGATCGGTTTGAGCCAGATCATTGCCATCGGAGCTGTAAAAAATCCTCAATGTCAGATCCCCCGCGGTATCGATTTTTTCCGCAGCGGGCGTTCCGTAGGTTGGAGGTATCGGCTTGGCGCGCTGAACCGTGGAGCTGTTTTTTCGATCGATGCGGATCGCGGTAGTGGCTGTTGGCGTCACGTTGACATCGACGATGCGAAAGAAAAAGCGGCCATCGGCCGTAATATTCAGTTCTTGACGATTCTGTTCATCGCGCTGGCGCCCCGCGAAATCCAGGTATCGCAAGGCATTCAAGCTCAGGTCGACATTCATGCCGGTAAGACGGTCAAACAGATCGGCCTGCGCCTGTTGGATAATACGTTGCCAGCAAATATCACCACCGCGGGTGTTCTCGCAGGTACTGGCGTAGACCCCGTCAATATATTGTTCGCTGCCCATTAAGGGATCGTTTGGATCAATCGTTTGGATGGCGTCATTAGGCTTGGCCGAGGTATCGGACCCATTCGAGCTTAGCGTCTCCAAGTCGGCGCTCAGACCCTGCCAATAGCTAGCGACGTCACAAAGGGTGGTGCCTCGCGGTGTAAGCGAGCGCGTCTGAGTCTGGCGGACCAATATCGCGCGGTAAGCTTGACCCGCTTCGGTCGCGCGGTAATGCGCATCGATCCGTTCTTGGGCTTGGCCCGCGGCGTCGTCATAGGCGACAGCGCATGCGGTATCCGGATCGCGATCTTCGGCACTGACTTGCAGGTCAACACCAAAGGGCTCGGTCTGGGCATTGGCCCATTGCGCAGCACCAGCAACCAACAGAAGGGTAAACGCAGCGGTCTTCATTTGGGTCAAACGACATATCATGGTTGAGCTCCCTTGTGGATTAACCAGCACATATTACAGATTCAAACTGAACCTATTGTTAACCCTTTAGGTCCGACGGCCCAGTGCCGCAGGTCATTGAGTCGTTGGTGGCCTATGGCCTGAATAATTGTATATGTAGGTAAAGTACCAAAATTTACCCCGGCAGGTTTTCGGCTTGAAATGTCCAACAACCCAACTACCCTTACAGATAGCGGGTTCTGAGCCCGATACTGAGCATTTCGACCAGACCGTAGAATGATTTACATCAACTCCCAGTTTCGTAATTTTATTACACTTCAGCTCGTATCTCAAAAGGACTGGGAAATTGTCGATCTTAACAGTTGTTTAGTTTGGCCGAGCAACCCTTACAAAGCCTCAACGCTCAGCCATAGCATTCCGATCCTGTGCAACATTAACGGTCCGGCGACCTCCCATTTTTTAGATAACCGAATTCTAAATGCTAGAGGTAAAATCATGACTCAACACCCCAATCCCGCCCTTGCGCAACTCGATGCCTTAGTGGCTCGAGTGAAGGTCGCCCAGAGTGCTTATGCCAGTTTCACTCAAACACAGGTCGACACGATCTTCCGTGCGGCCGCCTTAGCTGCCTCCGATGCCCGCATTCCTTTGGCCAAAATGGCCGCTGAAGAATCCGGCATGGGTGTGGTCGAAGATAAGGTGATTAAAAATCACTTCGCCTCCGAGTATATTTACAACAAGTATAAAGATGACAAGACCTGCGGCGTTATTGAAGAAGACGCTGAGTTTGGCACCTTAACCATCGCCGAACCCATTGGTATCATCTGCGGAATCGTGCCGACCACCAACCCAACGTCCACCGCGATTTTTAAGGCACTGATATCCTTAAAAACCCGCAACGGTATAATATTCTCGCCCCACCCACGCGCCTGCAAGGCCACCAATTACGCGGCCAAGTTGGTCCTCGATGCGGCCGTCGCGGCCGGTGCGCCGGCCGATATTATCGGCTACATAGAACAGCCCTCGGTGGAGCTGTCCAATGCCTTAATGAAACATCCGGACGTGAATCTTATCCTCGCGACCGGTGGCCCGGGAATGGTCAAGGCTGCCTATTCATCGGGTAAACCAGCGATCGGTGTTGGGGCCGGGAACACCCCGGTGGTGATCGATGAGACGGCCGATATCAAACGGGCGGTGTCCTCCATTTTGATGTCGAAGACCTTCGACAACGGTGTGGTCTGTGCATCGGAACAGGCCGTGATTGTCATGGATTCGGTCTACGATGCTGTGAAGGCGCGCTTTGCCAAATACGGTGGCTATATTCTCAGCGCCAGCGAAGCCGATAAGGTGCGTAAGGTGCTGCTAATCGATGGTGCTTTGAACGCCAATATAGTCGGCCAGTCGGCATTGAAAATTGCCGAAATGTCCGGTGTTACCGTGCCACCTTCGACCAAAGTGCTGATCGGTGAAGGTGCCGAATTGACCGCCGATGAAGAGTTTGCGCACGAAAAACTGTCACCGACGCTGGGCATGTTCCGCGCGTCCACTTTCGAAGACGCGGTGGCTAAGGCCGTGATTATGGTGGAGATGGGCGGCATCGGACATACCTCTTGTCTCTATACCGATCAGGATGAAAACACCGATCGCATTCGCTATTTTGGCGACAAGATGAAGACCGCGCGCATCCTATTGAATATGCCGACCTCGCACGGCGGCATCGGCGATCTATACAACTTTGCCCTGGCACCGTCGTTGACCCTGGGTTGCGGTTCTTGGGGTGGTAATTCAATTTCCGAAAACGTCGGACCAAAACATTTGATCAACAAAAAAACCGTGGCGAAGAGGGCGGAAAATATGTTGTGGCACAAATTACCCAAATCGATTTACTTCCGGCGCGGCGCGATGGCCATTGCCATGGACGATCTGGTCGGCAAAAAACGCGCCTGTATTGTGACCGACAAATTCTTGTTTAATAACACGCCTCATGTCGAAGAGCTGCGCTCTTTGTTACGCAATAAGGGCATGGAAGTCGAGGTCTTTTATGAGGTTGAAGCCGACCCGACCCTGAGCCTGGTGCGCAAGGGTGCGGCGGTTCTGAATTCGTTTCAACCCGATGTCATTATTGCTTTAGGGGGCGGGTCGCCAATGGATGCCGCCAAAGTCATGTGGGTGATGTATGAACATCCTGATGTCGCCTTCGAAGACCTGGCGTTGCGCTTTATGGATATTCGCAAGCGCATCTACAAGTTTCCGAAAATGGGCATTAAGGCCGAACTGGTTGCCATCACCACTACGTCTGGCACCGGCTCGGAGGTCACCCCCTTTGCCGTGGTCACCGATGATGCAACGGGTAAAAAATATCCTCTGGCCGACTACGAGCTGACGCCCAATATGGCCGTGGTGGACGCCAACCTGGTGATGAATATGCCGAAGAGCCTGACCGCCTTTGGCGGCTATGATGCCGTGACGCACGCCATGGAAGCCTATGTGTCGGTCTTGGCCAATGAATACTCCGACGGTCAGGCGCTGCAAGCGTTAAAAATATTGAAGGAATACCTGCCAAGTTCCTATAAAAATGGCGCACACGATCCGGTGGCCCGGGAGAAGGTACACAATGCCGCCACCATCGCCGGCATCGCCTTTGCCAACGCCTTCTTGGGCATCTGCCACTCCATGGCGCACAAGCTGGGAGCCGAATTTCATATTCCACACGGCCTAGCCAATGCGCTGTTGCTGACCAATACCATTCGTTTCAATGCGACGAACTTGCCCACTAAGCAGGCGGCCTTTTCGCAATATGACCGTCCTAACGCCCTGCGCCGTTATGGCGAAGTGGCCGCTCACCTCGGCTTTACGCAAGAGCATACGGTTGATCGGGTCGAAGCGATGTTGGTCTGGTTGGACGAATTGAAGCAACAGCTTAATATTCCGCTGTCCATTCGCGAGGCCGGGGTCAACGAGACCGACTTTATGGCCAAGGTCGATCAATTGGCCGAGGAGGCCTTTGATGATCAGTGTACCGGCGCCAATCCGCGTTACCCATTGATCAGCGAGCTGAGGCAGATCTTGATCGACTCCTACTATGGGCGTAACTATGTTGAGAGCTACGAGCGTGAACAGATCGCCGATGCCTTTACCGAAACCCCTGCAGTGCCAGTGGCTAAGAAGGGTAAAAGCAAAGTCTGATTGAGTTCAGGCCGAACCACTCAGCCCGCCTCGGCGGGCTTTTAATTGGCCGCTGCTTTACCGAGCGTTGTGGCTTCGACCCAATAAATTGGTCTATGCTAGCAGGCAGAGCACGATAACAACAAAAGCATGGCCGGAGGTGGTAATGAAAAAACTTAAAGACGAAAAGGAACTGGTCAAAAAAGCGCTCGAAGAGGGCATGAAAT
>JBLHFL010000140.1:0-5992 GCA_047618105.1 Granulosicoccus sp. | reverse complement strand
TGGTCAATTTAAGGGCCAGATCAGTGCACGCAGTATTCTGATGGCCTTTAAAAACTTCCGCAACAAAGAGCAGGGCGCCGAAGACAGCCGTTAAGGTTGGCGGCAGCGCCGGTGTGGGTCAACGGTTTAGGGCGGTGGGCTTAACTGACAAACCCACGGATCCGCGCGTTGCGTCGGCGTATCAGCTCAAGGGTCAACAACAACAGGGTAGAGATCACCACCAGCAACGAGGCCACGGCCAAAATAGTCGGACTCAGCTGCTCGCGCATGCCGGACCACATCTCTCGGGGAATGGTCTTCTGATCGGTACCGGCAATAAACAGCACCACCACCACCTCGTCGAAGGAGGTCGCAAAGGCGAACAGGGCACCGGAAATAATACCCGGCCGAATCAAGGGCATGGTGATCTTAAAAAAGGTTTGCGTGGGCGTCGCCCCGAGACTTAAGGATACTTTCCGCAAGTCCTCATCAAAGCCAATCAGGGTCGCGGTGACGGTGATAATTACAAAGGGAATACCCAGTACCGCGTGCGCCATAATAATGCCGATATAGGTTTGTGCCAGATTCACCTTAGAGAAAAAGAAATACATACTGGCGGCAGAAATAATCAACGGCACGATCATCGGTGAAATCAATAGACCCATAATCAATGGCTTAAACGGCATATGCCGACTGCTCAAGCCCAGCGCGGCCAGGGTGCCCAGCGTCATGGCCAGCATGGTGGCGAAGAAACCAATAAAGAAGCTGTTTTTGATTGCGGTAATCCAGGCTTCACTTTCAAAGATCGACCGGTACCAGCGCAGGGAGTAAGCATCACCGTCCAGTTTTAGCATGCCTTCGGTAAAGGTAAAGAAGGGTTCGGCGTTAAAGGACAACGGCATGATCACCAGGATCGGTATAATCAAAAAGAACAACACTACGGCGGCGAAAACCCGCAGGCCGTAGTAGTTCAGTGCGTCAACGGGCGAGGCATAGATAGGTAATGACATGGTATTAGCCCAACTTCAATTCAGAGGAACCGACAATACGGTTGTAAACGCCAAACAGCACCAGTACTACAAACAGTAGGGTGCCAGCCAAGGCCGCGCCCAGACCCCAGTTCAGGGACTGTTGCATATGGTAGGCGATCAGATTACTGATCATCTGGCCGGTCGAGCCGCCGACTAACGCTGGTGTAATGTAGTAGCCGATCGACAGAATAAATACCAACACAGCCCCAGCACTTAAGCCCGGCAAGCTTTGCGGGAAGTAGACCCGCCAAAAGGCCCGCGCGGGTGTTGCGCCGAGCGAGCAGGCTGCGCGCATATAAACGGGGGAGATATTCTTCATCACACTGTAGGTGGGCAAAATCATAAAGGGCAGCAAAATATGGGTCATGGCGATCACGGTGCCGACCTGGTTATAGATCAGCGCCAGTGGTTCATCGATTATGCCTAGGTACATTAGCAAGCTGTTGACCACGCCCTTGCTCTGTAACATCACCATCCACGCACTGGTGCGCACCAGAAGCGAGGTCCAGAACGGCAGCAAGACCAGAATCATCAGCAAGTTGCTTTTACTGGGGGGCAATACGGACAAATAGTAAGACAGCGGATACCCCAGCAGAATGCACAGGAAAGTCACGATCAATGAGAGTTTCAAGGTTTTAAGCAGGTTATCAACATAGATTTGATATTTTTCCGGCTTCGCAACGATTGAGCCGTCTACGCCGTACTCCATATCCAAAGCGGCCAGGTAATGGGTTAGGGTATAGGGGTTACTGATGACCTTAAAGGCCCCCCACGTCTCCATTTGGCCCCATTCTGGATCCAGGTCGATCATAAAGGCCTTGTAGTCGTCGCCCTTATACTTGGCCAGCTTGCGCGCGGTCCCAGTCATTAGACTGCGCAAACCGCTGCGCTCGGAATTCAGACGGTTGGCGACCCGGCCGATGGTCTTGTCTGAACGGGCGACCACCAAAGATTGGGCGACGGTCTTGAAGATCTCGTCGCCGGGTATGGCCTCATAATCCCAGCGCTGCATAATCTTGGCAACGTCGGGCATATACTCGGTCATGGTTGGGCTGCTGATGCTACGAAGGAGCATGCTGCCTAACGGGAAAATAAAGGTAAAGAGGACAAATAGAATCAGAGGGGCGACCAGTAAGAAAGCACGTGTCTTATGACGACGTTCCGCGCTCTTGAGTTTCTTTTTGATACTTTGGTCGGTCAGTTGATATATAACGTCACCGCTTGGGGTTTCAGACATATCGATCTCTATTTGTTGATGAATGCTTGGGTTTCTAGTGCGTTTGACATATTGGTGCTAAAGCAACGGGGCATTGGCTGCCCCGCGCCCGCGCCAACGATGGTGATGAACTCGTTGGCCGGTTAGGGAACTAACTTAGTTGTTCAACCAAGCATTAAAACGCTGGGACAATTCGTCCTGGTGATCTGCCCACCAGCCATGATCGACCGGGATAGCATTACCGAAGTTCGCAGGAGAAGTCGCCATGTGCGGCATCATCTTGTCACTGACCAACGCAATGGACGACTTACGCGCTGGGGCATAAGAGATGTAGTTGGTCTGATCGGCAAGACGCTTGGTGTCAGAGGCATACTTCAGGAAGTCCATAGAGGCTTCGAGGTTTTTGGTGCCCTTAACGACGGCCCAGAAATCTAATTCAGCAAACTGGTGATCCCAAATGATAACAAAGGGCATTTGCTCATCAACAGCGGCGGCATAGATTCGACCGTTGTAGGCTGACGTCATAGTCACTTCGCCATCGGCTAGCAGCTGTACTGGCTGTGAACCGGCTTCCCACCAGATAATGCTGTCTTTGATGGTATCAAGACGGGCAAAGGCACGGTCTACGCCGGCATCAGTGCTCAAAACATCATAAACATCGGCACCGGCAACGCCATCGGCTATCAGGGCGCGTTCGAGGTTAACCTTTGGTGTCTTGTTCAGGCCGCGTTTGCCTGGGAAGTCATTCAGGTTGAAAAAGTCATACAGGGTAGAGGGTTCATTGCCTGGGAATTTAGTCGCATCATAAGCGATGATCTTGCCCCAAACGATGTTGGCCACACCACAGTCTTCCAAGCCACCCGGTACGAAATCATCGATAGCGGATGCGCCGTTGTCACCATTAGGCAGGTCAGCTGGATCGATCTCTTCCAGCAAGCCTTCGTCACAGGCGCGAATAACATCGGCCTTTTCCAGGTCGATGACGTCCCACGTCACATTGCCCGCTTCAACCTGGGCTTTGATTTCGGCGATGCCACCGCTGTAGTTTTCAGAGACAATGTTAATGCCGGTCTCAGCGGTAAAGGGTTCGTGGTAGGCCTTGACTTGGCTGTTGGTGTACGAGCCACCCCAAGATACTACGGTTATGTCGTCTGCACCCTGGGCGGCCATGGAGAAAGCGGCTAGGAGTAATGTTGGCGGTACTATCTTTATTAATCGCTTCACGTTGTATACCTTTTTGTTGTTTTTGTTTTTGTTTTTGTTGTGCAGTCTCTTACTTATTGCTGACCCGGGTGTTAGACCAGGTCTAGTGCTCGGGCGTCGTCACTGGACCAACCCAGCCGTACCTCTTCTCCTTCCATAAGCCCCGCATGGGTTTCACTGTTGGGGACCTTCAGGATGAATTCGTTTTGTTGCATGGCGCTGATGCGCAGTCGGATATGGTCGCCGTGATAAATGCGTTCCTCAACCTTGCCCTGAATTATGTTATTGCAGGTAGTGTCGGCATCCGGGTTAAGCACGATCCGCTCTGGTCGCACTGAAATCATGGTCTGGGCGCCCTTTTCAGCGATGGTGACGGCAGTTGACACCAGTCTATTGCCATCGATATCGACGATGCAGCGGTCGCCGTCGAAACCCACCAGTTCACCGGTGAAGGAATTGGTTTCACCGATAAAGTTAGCCACAAAGCTATTGGATGGTCGTTCATAGAGAGCTTGCGGCGTATCCAACTGTTGCACAATGCCGTGATTAAAGACCGCGATCCGATCCGACATGGTCAGCGCTTCGGTCTGGTCGTGGGTCACATAGACCACCGTGACACCCGTCCGAGCGTGTATGTGTTTAATCTCGTATTGCATCTGCTCACGGAGATGCTTATCAAGGGCGCCCAGGGGTTCGTCCATCAAGACTAGGCTCGGTTCAAACACTAGGGCACGAGCCAGCGCGACTCGCTGTTGCTGACCACCGGACAGAAAGCCGGGGCGACGGGTTTCACAGCCGGTCAGCTCAACCATATCGAGGGCTCTTTTAACCTTGGTTTCGATATCCGATTTTGACATCTTGCGAATTTGCAGCGGGTAGGCCAGATTCTCGACCACTGTCATATGCGGGAATAGAGCGTAGTTTTGAAACATCATGCCGATATTGCGCTTATGCGGCGCAATACGGTTAACCGGTTGGCCGTCGATGAAAATCTCACCGCTGGTTGGTGTTTCAAAGCCGGCCAGCATCATTAGGCAGGTGGTTTTGCCGGAACCGGAGGGGCCCAGCATGGTGACAAATTCGCCTTTCTTGATATCGAGATTAAAACCTTTCACTACCAGGCTGCTGCCATCATAGGACTTTTGCACGTTTTGGAAGCTGACATACTTGTCTTGGCTGTCGGACATAAATACGCTTCTTATTTTTATTTTTTATTGAAAGAATGCAGCAATTACCCTCGGGCTAGCCCTTTGGCCGCCTCAATAGCAGGAGCGATTGCAATGCACTGACCTTAGTGGATGGGTGATCGAGTCGACAAACGTTAAATACTTATGGCTATGCATTAGTATTTAACTTGCATGCCAGCCCTAGGGCTGTGTTATAAGGAATAGATAACAATAACAATACTGATACTCATAAAGAGGAATACTGATAGCTATGGCCAATAAGTTGCCATCTCTGGATGCATTGAGATTCTTCGACATTACCGCCCGCTATATGAGCTTTACTTTGGCCGCTGAAGAGTTGTGTGTCTCACAGAGTGCAGTCAGCCAGAAAATTCGCCTTTTGGAAGATCAACTCGGCTATCCGTTGTTCCAGCGCCTGACGCGGAGCCTTATTCTGACCAAAAAAGGCGTTCGATTGTTGCCGGTCGTGCACCGAGCCTTGTCTGAAATCGAAGATGAATTGGATATATTGGCCGACCAAAGCGAGAGTTTTAGCCTGAAAATCCATACCGCGGCGTCCATCTCGTCTAACTGGCTTGTCCCTCGCTTAGCCGATTTTGGCCGCCGTGGTGCCAATGTTGATATCGAGCTGGTGGTCGGCCTGTGGGTAAAAAAAATCACCGATGAACACCACGATCTGGCCATCAATCATAATCCGGCCGGACCCCAGAATGAACATTACGAACTGTTGATGGCCGACTACATCTATCCGGTTGCGACCCGTGAAGTGATTCAAAAATACAGCCTTTATAATATATCCGATTTAAAAAATGCCCCCTTACTGCACGACTCCGCCCGTGGCGGTCAACTTTACACCAGCTGGGACGCTTGGTTTGCCAAACGTAAGCTGCGCAATCAGAGCAATATTCATTCCCTCTCGCTGATTCAGGCCGATATGATCATGTCAGCCGCGGTCCAAGGGGCTGGTGTCTGCTTGGCGCGTCACTGCCTGGCCGGGCCATTGGTCAAGTCGGGTGTGCTGATACCGTTATTTAACGATATTGAACCCGATGGTGGGATCTATATAGAGAGCTCGCACAAGGCATACCAGAAGCCGGAAATTCAAATGTTCTGGAAATGGATTGTTAAGCAGGCGCGGCAATACAATAAGATTCATGCCTTCAGTAATCTTGAACTGTTTCGGGCCTACGAAAAGAACAACACGCCCGCAGAATAAGCCTTGTCGGCCGATGGGGCTCGTTTTAGCCGGATGAGTTCGCTATTATGCCTTTTTCCCTACGCAGTCATTGTCAATGTTAACAGATCCACTCTTTTACCTCGTTGCCATACCGGCCCTGCTGATTATGGGGATCTCCAAAGGCGGTCTTGGCGGCGGC
>JBLHFL010000139.1:0-6006 GCA_047618105.1 Granulosicoccus sp. | reverse complement strand
GCATAATGACCGGCGCGGCCATCCCGCGCGGAGCGGACACGGTGATCGCACAGGAAGACAGCCTACTCGACGGCGCGGCTGTCGGCTTTAGCGAACTTGCGCCCTTGGGCAGTCATGTACGCAGGGCCGGCGATGATATAGCGCAGTGCAGCCGGGTTGTCGCGGCCAAAACTCGGCTAAATGCCGTCCATCTGGCGCTCTTGGCCAGTGTCGGCTGCGCTAGCGTCACGGTTTATGGCAAAACCACCGTGGCGTTGATTTCTACCGGTGATGAACTGAAATCACCCGGGCAAGCGCTCGACTATGGCGATATCTACAACTCCAATGCACCCGCTCTAACCCGGATGCTGGCCAAGCTGGGGGTCGACATCATCGACTATGGCATTGTCCAGGATGACCCCGAGCTGTTTCGTTTGGCTTTTCAGCGCGCCGATCGGGAATGTGATTTCATCCTTACCTCGGGCGGGGTCAGTGTCGGCGAAGCCGACTACACTCGGGATATACTGGAGGAGCTGGGCCATATCGACTTCTGGCGACTAGCGATCAAACCCGGCAAACCCTTTGCCTTCGGTCGCCTGCCCAATAGTTATTTTATCGGCCTGCCCGGAAATCCGGTGTCGGCCTTGGTCACCTTCCATTTGCTCGGCAGCCAGGCGATCCGCCAACATCAGCACCTGGGTTACCAACCCATGAGCCAACTTCAGGCCATAACGACCGAGCCCATCCAGAAAGCACCGGGCCGCATGGATTTCCAGCGCGGTCATTGGCAGTCGAGCGCTGAGGGTGTCGAGGTAGCACCGACCGGTCGGGCGCAAGGTTCCCATATCCTCACCAGCCTGGCCGATGCCAACTGCTATATTGCCTTGGAGCAGGAACGCGGATCGGTCGCCGTGGGTGAGTCGGTGACCCTGTGGCTGTTTGACGAGATGTTTTAGCCCTGACTGGGCCTGTACATTAGGCATTGGGCTATGCTGAGCCGACAGCGTCATGAACGATCGATGGGTAAAAAAAAAGGCCTGAGGAGTCGGCTGTCGCCGCACTTCTCAGACCCTTATCAAGACCCTATCAGGGTCTTGTTAAGCTCTTAAACGAACCTTACTTGGCGATATGCGCTGCCAAATCCAGTACCTTGTTTGAGTAGCCGATTTCGTTGTCATACCAAGAGACGACTTTAACGAACTTGTCGTTCAAGGCAATACCCGCGGCCGCATCGAACACAGAGGTCCGCGTCTCACCGATGAAGTCCTGTGATACCACAGCATCTTCAGTGTAACCGAGCACACCCTTGTATTCCGCACCCGCAGCACGCTTCATTTCAGCACAGATCTCTGCGTAGGTGGCGGACTTGGCCAGGTTAACGGTTAGGTCAACCACTGAAACGTTCGCCGTAGGCACACGTAACGACATACCCGTCAGCTTGCCATTCAGTTCCGGAATAACCACACCCACGGCTTTGGCCGCACCGGTGGATGATGGAATGATATTTTGTGATGCGCCACGACCGCCGCGCCAATCTTTTGCAGATGGGCCATCGACTGTCTTTTGCGTTGCGGTCGTCGCGTGAACGGTGGTCATCAGACCACTGACCACACCCCATTTGTCGTTCAGGATTTTAGCGATAGGCGCCAAGCAGTTAGTGGTACAAGAGGCGTTAGAAACGATGTCCTGACCGGCGTAAGTCTCATGGTTGACACCCATAACAAACATCGGGGTCGCGTCTTTAGAAGGACCAGTCATAACAACTTTTTTAGCGCCGGCGGTAATGTGCTTACGCGCCGTTGCATCGTCCAGGAACAGTCCGGTCGCTTCGGCGACGACGTCTACGCCGATATCACCCCAAGCTAAGGCTTCTGGATTGCGCTCTGCCGTAACGCGAACAGTTTTGCCATTAACGACCAGATTGCCGTCCTTCACTTCCACTGTGCCGTTGAAGCGACCGTGGGTAGAGTCATACTTCAACATGTAGGCCATGTAGTCGACGTCGATCAGGTCATTGATGCCGACAACTTCAATATCATCACGCTCAATCGATGCGCGAAATACAAAACGACCAATACGACCAAAACCGTTAATACCTACTTTGATTGTCATACTATTAGGATCCCTATTTTTTCGTGAATGATTAAGATTAAATTTGGTAGTAAAATTACAAATATAACCCGCTGAGTCAAGCCATAGGGCCGATTTTAGTGCGGCAAATCAAAATTTAATTGGATTTAAACTACATTATGGCTTCAAACGGATCTAAAATCGGGCGTATTGTAGTTTAAAAACATCCTAGGACGCACTCATTTTGTGTCTGGAGGGGTCAAATGACCGGATATTTCGCACTATTTGGGCAAAATATCCGTTATTGAGGCGAGCTAGGACGCAGAAAAGCAGCCCTGAAGGGTCAATCGAGGAAGTCGACGATACCGGTTTCGAGTGAATATTGTGCACCGATTACCTTAAGATTTCCGCTTAGAATGTGTTTTTCTAAGATCGGCGACGAGCATCGAATCTGACTCACCGAGGCCCGAATATTGGCCCGTACGGCAAAACCAACCAGCGCTTCTTCGTCGTGTTTTAAATCGGTTTCAACCAGGGTTTCGATCGAGGGGCGAATTCGGGACACGATGGACATCAAATTAAAGGATGGCTGCGTCTCGGGATTCTTCAAGGCATCCAGAGTCGCCTGTATCGCACCACATTGGGTATGCCCTAATACGACAACGAGCGGCGTGCCATAGGTTTCAACCGCGAATTCGATACTGCCAACCTGTGACGGCGCGACTATATTACCGGCGACCCGAATAACGAACAGGTCACCCAAACCCTGATCAAACACAATCTCAGCGGGTACGCGAGAATCGGAGCACCCCAGAATGACCGCAAAGGGCGTTTGCCCATCGATCAGGCTGTTACGGCGCCGTTCACTGGACAGCTCACTGTGTTCGCTGAGCTCGCCCACAAAACGTTGATTGCCGGCTTTTAACCGGGTTAATACTTCAGCGGAACTTATCATGGCGGGTACGGCTACTCTTTTGGCTGTGAATATCGATAGTGCAAACGATATATTGCTCAGGCAAAAAAACAAGCCGATTTAAAGCAGAGGTTTGATGAATTTTAGGCAAAAACAACGGCGCGATTGCGCTCCGATAGAGCGACAACCACACCCATGGGCCATTAGATTACGAAACGGTCCATAAAGTTATGCACCGGCGTGGCGGACAACTGAGCCGAATCTTTACACAACGCCATTATTTGTTGACTGCGTTGCGCTGGGAAACGGGTCGCCAAATTAGCCCGGAACTTGTCTTCCAGCAATGGCATGCCCTGCTCTCGCCGACGACGATGGCCGATCGGGTATTCCACGACGACCTTCTCGGTCGAGCTGCCATCGTGAAAGAACACCTGAATCGCATTCGCGATCGAGCGCTTGTCCGGTTCGTGGTATTCGGCTGAATAACGGGCATCTTCGGCGACCACCATCAGTTCGCGCAACCGATCGATTTCCGTATGGCTGGCGTGAAAGTCATCTTCATATTGCTCTGCGACCAACTCGCCGGTTAACAGAGGTACTGCCACCATATATTGCAGGCAATGGTCTCGATCGGCCGAGTTAGCCAATGCGCCCACCTTGCTGATAATCCGAATCGCGGATTCGTGGGTGGTCAGCTCGATGCGGGCTATATCCTGGAGCCGATCCTTTATCTGCGGGTGCAGCGTTACGGCCGCTTCAGCAGCGGTTTGGGCATGAAACTCGGCCGGGAAGCTAATTTTGAACAGTACGTTCTCCATTACATAGCTGCCAAATTCGCGCTGAAAACTGAAGGCACGTTCGGCCTCCGGCTTGAGTTTTTGATCTTTATTGGTCTTGCTAAACAGGACATCATAAAAACCCCACTGCGGCGCCGTCAGGGCGCCTGGGATACCCATTTCACCGCGTAAGGCCATATCAACCAAACGCACAGCCCGGCTGGTTGCATCGCCGGCGGCCCAGCTCTTGCGTGAGCCGGCATTGGGCGCATGACGATAGGTACGCAAGGCTTGGCCATCGACCCAGGCGTGGGAGATAGCGCTTAACATCTGCTCGCGCGTGGCACCCATCAGCTTGGCGACAACCGCGGTTGAGGCTACCTTGACCAGCAGGACGTGATCGAGTCCGACCCGGTTGAAGGAGTTATCCAAAGCTAACACGCCTTGGATTTCATGCGCCTTGATCATGGCCTCGAGAACATCCGTCATCAACAACGGGGCTTCGCCGCGCTGTACTCGGACTTGAGATAGATGGTCGGCGACGGCTAGGATGCCACCTAGGTTGTCGGATGGGTGGCCCCATTCGGCGGCCAACCAGGTATCGTTATAATCGAGCCAACGCACCAAGGCGCCTATATCCCAGGCGGCTTTAACCGGATCCAGGCAAAACTGGGTCCCAGGCACGCGCGCGCCATTGGGCACAACAGTACCGGCGACCATGGGCCCTAGGTGCTTGGTGCACTCGGGAAAGCGTAACGCCAAGAGGCCGCATCCGAGCGTATCCATCAGACAAAAACGCGCCGTCTCCCAGGCGGTCTCACTGACGATTTCGTAATCTAGGACGTAATCGGCGATTTTCTGAATCACCTCATCATAATCAGGCCGTTCATTCGTTTCTACATTCGCACTCATGTTGATCCTTTTGGGTAGATGACTACCGGTTACGCGTTGATAGGGGGCTATAGGTTCTCGGTTCTGCGCCTATATATTCAGCGCCCGGGCGGATAATTCGGTTATTGCTGCGCTGCTCTTTGATATGGGCTGTCCAGCCGGACACGCGCGACATCACGAAGATTGGCGTAAAGAGTTCGGTGGGAATACCCAGCAGATGATAGGCCGAGGCATGATAGAAATCGGCATTAGCAAAGAGCTTTTTTTCTCGCCACATAACCGCTTCACAACGTTCGGAAATATCGAAGAGCTTCATATCGTTTTTGGCTTCACCGATTTTACGCGACCATTCTTTAATGATCGCATTGCGCGGATCATTGGTACGGTAGACCGCATGACCGAAGCCCATGATCTTTTCTTTCGCCGCCAACATGCTGAGCAGGCCGACTTCGGCTGCATCGGGCGAATCAAAGCTCTGAATCAACGCCATGGCGGCCTCATTGGCGCCGCCGTGCAACGGTCCGCGCAAGGTGCCAATAGCGCCGGTCACCGCACTGTAAATGTCGGTTAGGGTGCTGGCGGCAACGCGTGCGGAAAAGGTTGAAGCATTAAACTCATGCTCCGCATAGAGGATCAACGAGGCGTGCATCACGGCAATCTCGGTTTCCGACGGTTCGCGCTGATTAAGCAGGGTTAGAAAATGGGCACCGACCGAATCCGCATTTGAACCCGTATCGATACGAGTACCAAAATGCGAGAAGTGATACCAGTAACAGCAGATGGCCGGGAATTGGGCCAACATTCGAATGGCGTGTTGATCTTGGTCGGCAAAGCTGAGTTCCGGCGCGAGCACACCCATAGCCGAACAGCCGGTGCGCATCACATCCATTGGGTTGGCATCTTTGGGGATACGTTCCAGTATTTCACACAGCAGCGGCGATAGAGTGCGATTTTCGGCCAACGAGTTTTTAAAGTCTGCCAATTCAGTCTGGGACGGTAACTCACCCGTCTGCAAGAGAAAGGCGACCTCCTCGAAACTGGCGTGAGCCGCCAAATCGGCAATATCGTAACCGCAATAGGTCAGACCGCTGCCAGAGAGGCCCACCGTACACAAGCTCGTGGCGCCCGCTACCTGGCCGTGTAAACCTCGGCTGTCGTTGGATTTTTGCACCATGTCGGTCGCTCCTGTTGTAGTTATGAGTTCAGTTGTTATAGGTCAATTATTATGGGTCAATTGTGATGAGTTCAGTCGTTATAAGTTCAGTAACGGCGCCCTTATTTGCCGTCGGTAAACAGGGCGTCGAGTTTGGCTTCAAACTGGTGATAATTGAGCACGTCATAAAGGTCGGCACGAGTCTGCATTGAGTCGACGACTGC